>CALPVI020000246.1 GCA_943326975.2 Actinomyces viscosus
GAACTTACAATTGAGTTCATTCCAGGAGTATTGTTTTTGTCTAATTGTGTTATTGTAGTTGTTGATTTTTGACCAAATCCTGGAGAAGGATTAATCGTTATGTTATTTAAATTTGAGTTATTTAAATTAACAGTAACATTTGAAACAGGATTAATTGTTTTCAAGTTGTTTATATTAAGCTCTATTGGTATCCCAAATGAATTATCAATTTTGAAATTCAATTTAGGATTTGTTAAGCCAAATACACCTGTTGAGGCATTGTTGAATATTTTTAATTCAATAGTATCTTTTAATGCATTAACAGACTGTTGACCAAAATATCCTGTTGCATTTGTAAAATCTAAATCTGTAAAATTAACATCTATATTAAAGTTTTCATTTCCAATGATTGATTGACCTGTTCCATTTAGCGTTGCATCAACGATTAATCTTAATCTATTAGTTCCTGTTCCGTTAGCAGTGAAGTCACAAATCGTTCCTGTTAAATCAATAATTGTATTATTTGAGACAGGAGTTGAGCCATTGTAATTTAAATTAATTACTTTTTGGATTGGTTGATTATTGATTTTAGTGTCTAAAAATGTCAAGTTAACTGTAATGTTATGTTTTAAGGTAGTGTTAACATTGATTGCCATTGTGCCACTTTTTACATTTACTGTGTTTAAAATAATTCCACTTGACATTGGAAATGTAACGTATTCCGCATTTGAGCTAGCTACTGAACCATTGAAACCAATACTATTCGATAAACCTAAATTTGAATTGTTTAAGTGAAAAGTTTCGTTATGATTAGGGAAGCTCAAAACTGATTTTGCATCAAAACTTCCTATTTCGCCATTGTATTTCAGCGCCAATTCACCATCAATTGGGTTAATGACCACTAAGTCATTACTATCGTTTGAGGCTAAAACATCATAGACTCCAAATGTTGAATATCCAATAGGAGCTGCTAAATCAGTATTTAATGTACCACCAGCTATTTTATTGAAATCGGGTTTGTTGCAACTGTAAATAACTAACAGCACAAAAAGTGAAGTCCAAAAAGGCTTAATTTTCCAGTGTTTTTTCATAGTGTTTAATTTTAAATAACAACAATACAATTTGTTATTTGCTGTCTAAAGGTATAGTTTTTTTTAATATTGTGAATACTGAATTATGTAATCATCCATTAATGTTGTTATAATTAAATCGTTATTGGAGTATGTTAATTTAACAATGCCTTTACCTTCTAGAGCTTTTTCATTAAGTTGATTACTGTTTTTATAGATATAAACATTGTTACCAATTCCATCTACTAAACCTGTTATTATATCGGTGTCAAGAATAAAAACATCATCAATTTGTCCAAATGAAAGCGTTTGTTTTTGAATTTTCTTTGTTAGTGCATTCATTTTTAATAATTCATTCTGATTCTGTATCACAATGATTGGTTCTGAAAATTCATTAACAACTTTGATTATTTTTCCATCTATCGTATTAGTAATAATTGAAATAGTTCCTTTTTGATCAATTTTAACAAGCTTATTTTTGTCTATGCCATAAATTTCAATTTCATTATTCAATTCTATAGAAATAGAGTTTGAAGGTACATTAAAGCTTCTTAATTCTCTCTTTTTTTCATAATTAAAAATAGAGTAATTGAATTCATCAGAAGTACCTAAAAGTGTTGATTTATTGCTAATCCATGCATTAATAGGTTTAGAAATTTTAGTAAGTTTCGTTTTTATTGAATTTACTAATTTACCTTTAGAATTGTATACACAGATTTCATTACTTTCATTAGCGACAGCAAATAAATTCATCCCTTTATGGTTGAAAAAAGTTACTTGATTCGTAGCATTTTTATTAAATTGTACTGGGAAACCACTTGCTAATTCTCCGAATTGATTAAAAAGATAAAGTTCTTTTGAAGTGTTGATGATAAAATGTTTTTCAGAATTGTATTGAATTGTATTTATAGTACCAAATGGATAGCCAATTAATTCTTTTTTCCAATTTTCCTTTCCTTTATTAAATCCAATTAGATTACCTGCTTTTGTTAATACAATTAAGTTTCCCGTCCCATTTAAAACGAACATATCTTGAACATCTTGACCTATATGCATTGATAAACTATTGGATTTAACTTCTTCAACAATTTTCTTAGAATCAATATTAACTTTGGTAGTTATGATTTTCGATTTATATTTTGATTTAGAAATTTTATAATCTTTGAAAAGTATACGTTCAGAAACTTTTTTAGGTAAATCATCATACAGCAGCTTTAATTTATCTTTTTTTAATGCAATTGTATTCCCTAATTTATAATCAGCAATTATTTTTTCACATACTTCTTCAGAAGATGATAAAACAACATAATCATCCATTGTTTTTATATAAAAACCTTCAGCTTTATTTTTTGGAAACTCCTTTGTTAATTGTATATTTCTGTAAAAACCACTTTCTTCATCAATATTATCTGTATTTTTTGAAAAGTCATTTAGGACAAGGATAGGATTTTGTTCTTCTTTATAATCACAGATAATTGCTGTTTCATTATCATAAGTAAAAGTAACGGAGCCATTGTCAATCCATTGATTCATTGGACTTTTTTCAAAATATTTGTCTATTTGAGTATTAAATTCAGATTCTATGAAATGATAGTTTTCAAGTTTATTGGGAAGTGCTTCCGAAAATAATTCTTCATCACTTTGTTGTCTCCCTTTTAAATTTAAATTAGCTATTGAGGCATATTCAATAATTGAATTATCCTTTACATAATAATCGATAGTTGAATGAGCGTTTTTTCTAACAGAAACGATTGACATACTTGCTTTTCTGTCAAAATCTCTCCAATCAACAATCTTATTTGGTTTAACGACATTTTTAAAATGCAAATAGAGGATAGATTGTGCATATATACCAATATAATTTCCTGTGTTAAATGTTTTAAAACCTGAAAATGATAATGGGATTTTTGCATTTTTGAAAAGTTGCACAATTTTGTTTTTTGTCCAATTTTCATTTATATCTATATAAATTTGATTTTGTTTTTCACTGACTATTAGTTCGTTATCCTTTTTCAGCCATGGCAATAATGACGATACTATTCTATTGTTTGAAGGAGTTGTGTTGAATTTTATTTGTTCCAAAGAAGCTTCGTTTATTCTGTTGATGATTAATATTTTACCATCTTTTTCACCAAATAAATGAATAGGAGAAAATTGATTTTCTTTGTCAATAATATCTATTCCAACATATCCAATCCAAAGAATACTGATAATGCAAATAACATAAAGGAGTAATTTCTTAAACATAGTGATTTCAATTTTTTCAAAAGTACAATTTACATGTACAATTTTTTATATTCTTTTATTTATAAATAAACAATGGTATGTTTAATCAAAATAGTGATAATTGTTCAGGAGGGAGTAGTGTGAATGATTCTCGATGATGAACACAAGAGCCAAATTGTTTGATTCCGTTTCGATGACTTTTGGTTGGGTATCCTTTGTTTTGATCCCAGCAATATTGAGGGAATTCAAGGTGTAGTTTTTCCATGTATTCATCTCGATATGTTTTGGCAAGAATTGATGCAGCTGCAATATTCAAGTATTTCCCATCACCTTTAATAATACATTCATGCTGAAAATCTTTATGTTTTTTAAAACGATTTCCGTCAATTAAAAGGAATTCAGGTTTAACACTTAACTTATCTACTGCTTGTTGCATTGCTTTAATACTTGCATTTAAAATGTTAATTTGATCAATTTCTTTTTCAAAAATCATTTCAACGGCAAATGCAATGGCTTCTTTTTCAATTATATCTCTCAAAATAAATCTTTTTTTCTCAGTAGTTTGTTTTGAGTCATTCAGCCATTCATGATGAAAATCTTTAGGGAGAATTACAGCTGCAGCTACAACTGGACCTGCAAGACAACCACGACCAGCTTCGTCGCAACCAGCTTCTATTAGATTTTCATTTAAAAAAGGTAAAAGTTTTTTCATTGCTATAAAGATGATGAAAAAA
>CALPVI020000247.1 GCA_943326975.2 Actinomyces viscosus
GCTTTTTGTTCAGGGGATAAAAGCAATTGTTTCGACATAGTTTCAGTTTTTTTGGTAGCTCTTTCTTCTGGAGATAATTTAGTTTTTTGTCCAAAAGTTACGGTTGTAAACAAAAGCGCCGCAGCTACAAATCCAATTTTTACGATTTTCATATTTCTAATTTTTAGGGTTTAACAAGATGAACAATTCAAACTTCGTACCAAATTTAAGTTTAACAACGTTGAAAGTGTATGTTTTTCAGATTCGTTTCGTTAAAAAAAGATAATTAATCTTCTTTTTCTCCCGACATGGATAGAAATAAAACCAAATCGTAAGAGAAATGAGCTGCAATACAAAACCATAAACCAAAAGGTTGATATGCGTAGGCAATTATTAAGATGAATGGTAATAGAATTAAGCCATATAATGATTTCCGCCAATTCAATGGATGAAAGTATCCATGGATTGCTATAAAAAGGATAGAAGTTAACCAAATACCTAAATAATGTTGAACACCTACTCGAAAAAGAATTTCTTCTCCAAATCCAGCACAAAATGAAAGAAAGATGATTTCGAAAAGATTCAGTTTCATTGCCCTAACAATGGGTTCAATTCGATCCGAAAGCGTATCAAAAACACTTGCACGCATAAGTAAAATCGCCAAAAAAGCATAAATCACTCCAAATTCGAACCCCATTAAAGTGTAACCAGAAAAAAAAGATTTAAATTCGAAAAGAGTTAAGAGTGGTAACTTTTCATAATAATTGAAAACCAATAAAGTTGGTATAGGAAATAAAAGCAAAGTTGCCAATCCCATCAAATAGATATGAAGTTTTTTCAAAATAAGTATTTTTGTTAAAAGTAATAAAATGAAAGAAGCAATAATAAATTGGATAAGAAGTTTTTATTATGTAAGAACTGAAAATTCAATTCTATTTAATCAGACAAGTTATGGTAATCAAGCTTTCTTATGGGCTATTGGAATGTTTATTTCATTAATTATTATTTCCTTTTGTTTGTGGTGGGTTTCCCGGTTTATTATATCTAAGATAGTTTATACAATTATTGATAAGACAACAACTACTTGGGATGATCATTTTGTTAAAAATAAAGTGTTTCGTTCTTTGGCAAATATTGTTCCGTTGATGTTAATGGATTATTTTTTGTCTATAGTATTTTACCAATTTCCTACAATTAATAGTTATTGTAATCGAATCACAAATGTTTTAATCGTTTTCGCTATAATGGTTTCTATAAATAGATGTTTAGGTGCATTTAGAGATATAATAAAGGAAAATGAAAGGTACCAAGACAAACCTATCCAATCCTATTATCAAATTTCTAAAATCACTTCGATTTCGTTTTTTGTGATTTTAATGCTTTCGGTTTTGACAAATCAAACGCCGATGTTTTTTGTAACCTCGTTAGGTGCTATGACAGCAATTGTAGCTTTGGTATTCAAGGATACAATTCTTGGTTTTATTAGTAGTTTACAATTGTCATCAAATGATATGGTGCGCATTGGTGATTGGATTACAATGGAGAAATATGGAGCTGATGGAGATGTTATTGAAATCAACGTTTCATCAGTGAAAATTAGAAATTTTGACAAAACAATCAGTTCAATTCCAACTTATTCATTTATTTCAGATTCCTTTAAGAATTGGCGTGGGATGAAAGAGTCGGAGGGAAGACGTATTAAACGTTCCGTTAACATTCAAATCGATTCTATAGGATTCGCTACGCCTGAATTGTTAAATCGATTAAAGAAAATTAAAATTATACAAGATTTCGTCATTGAAAGAGAAGCAGAAATAGAAAATTACAACAAAGAATTTGGGTTTGTTGATGGAGAAGAGCTAAATGGTCGTCGTCAAACAAATATTGGTTTATTTAGAAGATACATTGAATTTTATATTCGCCAAAATCCACATATAAATAAGGATATGACAATTCAAATTCGACAGTTAGAAGCCAAAGAAACAGGCGTGCCAATAGAAATCTACTGTTTTACTACCGTTAAAGAATTTTCACCTTATGAAACAATTATTGCAGATATTTTTGATCACATTTTTGCAATCACCCATTTATTCGAATTAAGAATTTTCGAAAATCCTTCTGGACATGATTTTAGGATGAAGGGTTGATTTAAATTTTTATTTTAAAGATTTTGAATCCAGTTTGAAACGTTTTCACAAATTACACTTTTTTGTAATTGAATTTCAATCAATGAATTAAAAGTTACTATCGCTCGATCGTTTTCTTTCCAAACTAATAAATTAGAAGTGTCTTCAATAAATTTGGTTTCTGGTTGCTTCAATTTTTTAGCTCCTCGATGAAAAATTAATTGAATATTTTTAGGAGGATGAATTTTAAGTGTTAAAAAGTCTTGGTTTTTGAACGAATAATTTGGGCCATTCCATTTAATATTTTCAATGATTTCTTTCTCGGAACCTAAAATTATCTTTCTTAATTCATTAATTTCTTCAAAGAAAGGATGATTCAATTTAATTAAAAAATGAGTAACATCTTTGTTTAGTTTGTTCATCCTATAAGTGATCAAAAATTAAAAATCTGCGGACTGAGCGTAGTCGAAGTCCAAAATTTACTTCCGTCTAACATTCACTTCAACAATAACAGAATTTCTCAATGCTTTAATTGTTGCTTCTTCATCGGATTCGATGTTTGAAATTATTACAAAATCTTTAGGATTTAATTCATGAATATTATTAATTAAAACATGACCTTCAAGAACATATACAGCTTTATAATCATATGTGAATTCACTTGAAATTCCAATTTCAGCATTTTCTGGTAAATCGACTGAACTAACGTTTCCTTCAATATTATCCGTAAAAATTAAATTAAAATCAGTTACTTTTCCCTTTGCAGTTGTTGGCCATTCTCCATGAAATTCATCAATATCTAATTTTTTTAAAACCTTCGTATAACGATCCGTGTGATTAATTTCTAATTCCCCTTCTAAAATCATTAAAATACGATTCAAGTTATTGAAAATTGTAAAAGTAGATGCTTCTACTTCCACAGTTGCAGTACTAATTCTGAAATCAAAATCACGATTTACAAAAGAAGTATTTTCAGGATATATGAATAATTCTGTAGTAGTACCACCAGCCCAATTTGCAGTAGTTTGATTTTCTTTTTTTACGATTTCTGTTTTCATAAAGTAAAGTTAAAAAAAATAGGCCTCTATTGCTAGAAGCCTATTTCAAATTATGTGTTAAAAGAAAATATTATTCTCCTTTATCCATTTTTGCTTTCAATGCAGATAATGCATCTAAATCACCTAATGTAGATTTCTCTGTATTTTGATTTAAATTTTTAACTGCTTGAGCTGTATTTCCTCCTGTAGCTTTTTTGCTAGTAGAAGATTTTGCAGCAGCTGGTGCTTTATCTTCACCTTCTTCGAAAGTACGTGTATGAGAAACAACAATTTTCTTAGATTCTTTGTTGAACTCAATTACTTTGAAATCTAAAGTTTCCTCAACTTTCGCATTGCTTCCATCTTCTTTACGTAAATGTTTAGAAGGACAAATTCCTTCAACTCCGTAAGGTAAAGCTACGATACCTGATTTATCTTTGTTTTCAATGATTGTTCCTTGGTGTACTGAACCTTCTCCGAAGATAGTTTCAAATACATCCCATGGGTTTTCTTCTAATTGTTTGTGTCCTAAAGAAATACGACGATTTTCTCTATCGATTTCTAAAACAACTACATCCATTTCATCACCAACTTTGCAGAACTCAGATGGGTGTTTGATTTTTTTCTGCCAAGATAGGTCAGAAATGTGGATCAATCCATCAACTCCTTCTTCTAATTCAACAAATACTCCGAAGTTTGTGAAGTTACGAACTTTAGCTAAGTGTTTAGAAGCAACAGTGTATTTAGATTCGATGTTTTCCCATGGATCTGGCATTAATTGTTTAATACCTAATGACATTTTGCGCTCTTCACGATCTAATGTTAAGATGATTGCATCAACTGTATCTCCTACAGA
>CALPVI020000248.1 GCA_943326975.2 Actinomyces viscosus
GCAAGAAAAATTGTTTCAAGAATATAGAATTCTGAATTCAAAAAACACTTATAAAGATTTAATCGAACTATTTTCAAATAAAACAGATGTAATTCCTCCTTCAGGAGCTGGAGATTGCGCAGCGCCTAAATTGTTGCAATTTGCTTTTCAGAATAATTTGAAGCTTGTTTCTATGGCGGAGTTTTGGTGGGGGGCTTCTCCTAAATCAGAAGTTAGAGTCCATGAAAATTTTTATCCAGTTTGTAAAAGCAAATGTGAACCGATTTTGAATTTTATGTTGGAAGGAATAGAAATGGAAGAAAATCCATTGTTGAATCCAAAAAATGAAGTCACTGAATTAGAAATTATCTATGAAGATGACTTTTTACTTGTTGTAAATAAACCAGCGAATTTTCTGTCTGTTCCAGGTAAATCAAAGTTAAAATCTGTTTACGACATTATAAAAGCTAATTATCCTTTAGCTGATGGCCCATTGATTGTTCATCGTTTGGATATGGCAACTTCTGGTTTGTTGTTAGTCGCAAAAACATTAGCCATTTATCATAATTTGCAAAGTCAATTTATAAAAAGAACAATTCAAAAAAGGTACGTCGCATTGTTGAATGGTAAAATTGAACAAAACGAAGGAATAATTGATTTACCAATCCGACCAGACATTGAAGATCGCCCAAGACAATTAGTTTGTTTTGAACATGGTAAAAAAGCTACAACAAAATTTGAAGTGTTTGAGCAAAAAGAAAACAAAACACTCGTTTATTTCTATCCTATTACAGGTAGAACGCATCAATTAAGAGTTCATGCAGCCCATCATTTAGGATTGAATACTCCTATTGTAGGAGATGAATTATATGGATTAAGTTCAGAAAGATTGTTTTTACATGCTGAGAGAATATCTTTTATACATCCAATCAGTAATGAAAAACTAGAGATAAAAGTTGAGGCAAACTTTAAAAAGGAAGATGCCCAGAAAGATTAAGTTCAGATTAATTTTAAATAGGAATATTTCACTTAAAATAAAAGGGCATCCTTTTCGGACACCCTCATTTGGTAAAATTATCTTGGAGATACAAAATCAGCAAATTCTTTTTCAATTTTAGATCCAGTATATTCTGGAGTCCAGCCTGCTGTATCGCTAAAAATGCGAATTGCTTTCACAAAAGGATTTGTTTCACCAGCATCAAACCAATGTTTTGTGCCTGTTGGTACAGAAATTAAATCCCCTTTCTCACACAATAAATTGAAAATAGGCTCTTCGTTTTCTAAATTGAACCAAAAGATTCCTTTACCGTCAACAAAAAAGCGAATTTCATCTTCAGAATGCGTATGTTCTGCTAAGAATTTCGCTCTGATAGCTTCATAGTTTTCAGTTAATTTATTAATAGAGATAACATCTGCAGATAAATAACCTCCTTTATCCATGAAGGGTTTTAAGTCTTTAGTGTAAGCAGTTAAAATTTCATCTTGTGTAGCAGTATCTTCAAATACAACATCACATTTCCATTGATCAAAATAAATTCCTCTTTGAGAGAAGAATGATCTTATTTCTGAAGGGTCAGTAACCTGAACACCGGTTGAAGGTATACTTAATACAGCCATTTTATTTATGTTAAATTATTACAAATCAAAGTTAAAAAATACTCCACTAATTTTATAGATTTTTGGAATAATTTATTCCCTACTTTGTGAGTGTTTAACAAATCGAGTAAAATACAATGGAAATATAAATATTTATTGAAAAAGTAATACCTTTGCTGACAAAATTAGGTATCTCAAAAGTAACTGATCATACAAATGAAAAAAGAAGTAGAAAAAATTGTTGATGCGATGGCGAAACGTTTCGTTTCTCACCCATGGCATGGAGTTGAAATGGGCGATAAAAGTCCAGCGATTATTAATGCGTATATAGAAATTATTCCAGCAGATACAATCAAATACGAAATTGATAAACCTTCAGGACATATAATGGTAGATAGACCGCAAAAGTTGTCTAACAATATGCCTTGCTTATATGGTTTTGTTCCAAAAACATTATGTGACAAAAAAGTAGCTGAGTTTTGTAATGAAAAAACAGGAAGAACGGATATAGAAGGTGACAATGATCCGTTAGATATTTGTGTATTAAGCGAAAGAGGATTTTTACATGGAAATATTTTATGTGAAGCAAAAGTTATCGGAGGTTTGAGAATGATCGATGGTGGTGAAGCAGATGATAAAATTATTGCAGTGTTAAAAGGTGATCAAGCATACGGAGAAATCAATGATATTTCAGAAATGCCAAAAATGGTTATAGATAGAGTGAGACATTTCTTCTTAACTTACAAAGATTTAGATGGAGGAGCTAAAAATGTTGAAGTTACTGATGTATATGGTAAAGAAGAAGCATTTGAAGTAATTAAACGTTCTTCTGAAGATTACGACGCAAAATACGGAAACGTAAATGAGAATTTAGTAAACGAAATTCTTGCTGCATTAAAATAAAATGAATTTAAAATTGCATAATTCAGAGGTTATATATAATTTTAGCCTCTGAATTAAAGCCTAAATGTATAACCTGATTGAAATTCAATCACTAAATTCAATTTAAAATGAAAAAATCAATTTTTTGTTTACTGCTTGTATTATTTGCAGTTAAGCCACTTTTTTCTCAAGATTTATCTTTAAAATGGTCAGATAAATTAATTTACGACAATAAAAAAGAAGGGTTTTTTAACGGATTCTTGGGAGTAAATGATAAATACTTGTATACTATTTCAAAGAACTTAGCCTTAAAACCTTCAAAAGCGAATAAGAAAATTAAAATTATGGCTTTTGATAAAGAGTCAATGAAACAGACAGCTTCTATTGCTATAAGAGGATATGAAGAAAATGAAGCTGATAAGGAAAAATACCAAGGTTTAGTTTATCATGAATCAATCATTTTTAATGATGAAGTTTTTATTTTTTGGTTAAAAAAGACGGATACAAAATCGGATAAAAAAGAAGAGTTGTTCGTTGAATCTTTTGATTCAGAACTTAAAAGAATTAAAAAGTTAAAGAAAATTTATACTGCTAATATTTCTGATGAAGTAAAAAAATCAAGATTTGGAGCTTCTTCAATTGTTGTTTTGTCAAATCCTAAATTTAGTACAGATGTAATTATCGGTGCTGAATACCCTGAAAAAACAGGAGATGTAAAGTTCAAATATTTAGTTCTAAATAGTGAATTAGAAGTTTCACAAGAAAATGAATTGGACTTGCCTATCAAATTAATTAAAACGAAAGTTAGTGGTCTTACTTCTCGATATGAATTTGGAAAAGATGGTAACTTATATATTAGAAGTTATGTTTCTTTAACGAAAGAAGAGCGGAAGGCAGCTGCAAAAGGCGAAGATTTATCCTATTGCATCTTTTCTATTGTTAATATTGGTTCAGGTGATATAACTAATTTTAGTTTAAGAGATAATGGAAAATGCATCAATGACTTTAGTTATGTAGTTACAAACAATAAAGTTAAAATTTACGGCTTGTTTGGTGATTTGGAAAAAGATGCAACGGGTATGAGTACGCATGGTATATTTTATACAGAAATAGATAGTAAAGAATTAGAATATAATGGATTGAAGTATTCTTATTTTGATAAGAAAACAATTGATGACCTATTTAAAGGTGATGAAGAGGATAAAAAGAAAACTTCTGCTATTACTAAAAAGAATAAGAAAAAAGCAAAAGCAAACGATGCTGAATCGATGGATGTTTCTTTTGGTATAGAAGAACTTTCATCAGTAGATGATGATAATGTTGTTTTGTTTTGTTCAAAAATGTATAACTATTCAGTAACTACTTGTACTTCTTCTCCGAATGGCGGCACTAGTTGTACAACTAGATATTATTGTCAAAAAAGTAATGTAACGGCTATTAAAGTAAATAATGAAGGAGAATTTGTTTGGGGTTCAAATATTGATAGAATCTTCACTTATAGTGGAACAAATGTATATGATGTTGAAGTAATATATAGTAA
>CALPVI020000249.1 GCA_943326975.2 Actinomyces viscosus
CCAGATAGTAAATTAGCAAATGCTGTAGATTTCCCAATCACAATTGTTGTAGGTCCTGAATTCGTAACTGGAAGTACAAGAATGAAATCTGGCACAGCTCAAAAATTAGTATTGAACATGATTTCTACGAGTCTAATGATCAAATTAGGCCATGTAAAAGGAAACAAAATGGTTGATATGCAATTGAGTAACCATAAGTTAATTGATCGTGGTGTAAATATGATTGTAGATGAAATTAATATTCCATATGATGACGCTAAAAAATTATTAGAACAACATGGTTCTGTGAGAGCTGCAGTAGATTTTTATTTGAGTCAACTATAAGATTAAGGAAGAGAAATAAGCTAAGGTTGAGAATAAGGATATATTGAGTTAAATAATTAAGCGTTTTAAATTTTGAAAATAAAAAAGGCATCTTTCGATGCCTTTTTTTATAACTAATCTTTTCTAAAATTAATCTTTTTTCGATTTAGTTTTCGTTGCTTTACCCTTGTCAATTGATACAGATAATTCATCTTTTCCTTCCTCGATATCCATCAAAATTTTATCACCTTCATGTAATTCTGATTTGATAATTTGTTCTGCTAACGGATCTTCAATTAATTTTTGAATAGCTCTTTTTAATGGACGCGCACCAAATTTTTCATCATACCCTTTTTCACAGATATAATCTTTAGCTTTTTCAGTCAATTCTAATGTATATCCTAAATCAGAAATTCTTCCAAATAATTTAGCTAATTCTAAATCTATGATTTTATGAATATCTTCACGTTTCAATGAATGGAAAATAATTAAATCATCAATTCTATTTAAAAACTCTGGCGCAAATGCTTTTCTTAAAGCGTTTTGAATTACAGTTTTAGAATTTTCTTCGATTTGTTCTGATTGAGATTTTGTTCCAAAACCAACACCTGTTCCAAATTCAGATAATTGTCTAGCTCCAATATTTGAAGTCATAATGATAATCGTATTCTTGAAATCAATTTTACGACCTAAACCATCTGTCATGTGTCCATCATCTAAAGCTTGTAACAATAAATTGAAAACATCTGGATGTGCTTTTTCAATCTCATCCAACAAAATGATTGAATAAGGTTTTCTTCTCACTTTTTCAGTTAACTGACCACCTTCTTCATACCCAACGTATCCCGGAGGCGCTCCAACTAATCTTGAGATTGAAAATTTCTCCATGTACTCAGACATATCTATTCTAATCAAAGCGTCTTCCGTGTCAAATAAATATTTAGCCAACACTTTTGCTAGTTGCGTTTTACCAACACCCGTAGGACCTAAAAATATAAATGAACCAATTGGCTTATTTGGATCTTTTAAACCTGCTCTATTACGTTGAATTGCTTTTACTACTTTAGAAACAGCTTCATCTTGTCCAATTACCTTTCCTTTCAGCTCATCACCCATTTTCACAAGTTTACCACTTTCAGTTTCAGCAATTCGAGTTACTGGAATTCCACACATCATAGAAACAACTTCTGCAACATGCTCCTCAGTAACAACTACTCTATTTGATTTTGAATCTGCTTCCCATTTTTTCGTTTCAACTTCCAATTGCTCCTGTAACTTACGTTCATTATCACGTAATTCAGCCGCTTTTTCATATTGTTGAGACTTAATAACTTCATTTTTCAATTCTTTCAATTCTTCAATACTTTTTTCGATATCGAAAATTTCTTTTGGAACGTTAATGTTTTTCAAATGAACTCTAGAACCTACCTCATCCAAAGCGTCAATAGCTTTATCTGGTAAATGTCTGTCTGTAATATATCTTTCTGTTAATTTTACACATGCCGAAATTGCTTCTGGTGTAAATGTTACAGCATGATGATCTTCATATCTTTCTTTGATATTATTCAAAATTTGAATTGTCTCCTCAACAGTTGTAGGTTCGATAATTACTTTCTGAAAACGTCTTTCTAATGCGCCATCTTTTTCAATATGCTGACGGTACTCGTCTAAAGTAGTCGCACCGATAGCTTGCATTTCACCTCTTGCTAAAGCAGGTTTGAACATATTAGAAGCATCCAATGATCCACTCGCTCCACCAGCACCGATAATCGTATGTATCTCATCAATGAAAAGAATAATTTCAGGATTTTTTTCAATTTCCTGCATTACTGCTTTCATTCTTTCTTCGAATTGTCCACGGTATTTTGTACCAGCTACCAATGAAGCTAAATCTAATGAAACAACTCTTTTATTAAATAAAACTCTAGAAACTTTTCGTTGAACAATTCGAATTGCTAAACCTTCAGCTATAGCACTTTTACCAACTCCCGGCTCACCAATTAAAATTGGATTATTCTTTTTTCTTCTAGATAAAATCTGACTAACGCGCTCAATTTCTTTTTCACGACCAACTATTGGATCTAATTTACCAGCTTCAGCCATTTTTGTTAAATCTCTACCGAAGTTATCTAAAACTGGTGTTTTAGACTTTGGATCAGCAGATTTTTTTTGCGCTGCGAATGATTCGCTTTCTTCGTCAGAACTTCCTGGAAATTCAGCTCTTGGGGAAATGTTTTCTTCTTTCATATTTTCTAATTCTTCTTTTACATTTTCGTAAATCACACCATACTTATTTAATGTAAGGCATGCAACATTATCTTCATTTTTTAATATAGATAGTAATAAATGTTCTGTTCCTATAATAGTACTTTTAAATAGCTTTGCTTCAAGATAAGTAATTTTCAAAACTCTTTCCGCTTGTTTAACTAAAGGTATATTTACCATCGGTTGAGCAGTGCTTTTTACATTCTTAGTCAAATTTAACTCAAGTTCTTGACGAATTTGTTTTAAATCAATACTAAATTCTTTTAAAATAGTAATTGCCTTGCCTTCTCCCTCTCTAATTAATCCCAATAAAAGATGCTCCACACCGATAAAATCATTCCCTAATCGCAATGCTTCTTCTCGACTGTAACTAATTACATCCTTAACTCTTGGTGAAAATTTTGCCTCCATACGTCTAAAACTTCTCTACTAAATAAACTATTATTAGTCAGTATACAAATATAGATTTAAAAAAATGTTAATAACTTGCCAAATAATCCAATTTTCCACAAGATTTTGTGAATAAAACGCATTTTCTACGCATAAAAAATCGAAGGAAAATAATTAATTTCGGACCTTGCTTTAACTTAAAGCATATTAATAGTGATAATAACATTTTAGAAAATGGCAGAAGGCGAAAAAATAATCCAAATTAACATTGAAGATGAAATGAAATCTGCTTACATTGATTATTCAATGTCAGTTATCGTTTCAAGAGCACTACCCGATGTACGTGACGGTTTTAAACCAGTACATAGACGTGTTTTATACGGAATGCAAGATTTAGGAGTATTTTCTAATAGACCACACAAAAAGTCAGCAAGAATTGTTGGAGAAGTATTAGGTAAGTACCATCCACATGGAGATACTTCAGTTTATGACACAATGGTTCGTATGGCTCAACCTTGGTCATTAAGATACCCATTAGTAGACGGACAAGGTAACTTTGGTTCTGTTGACGGTGACAGCCCCGCTGCAATGCGTTATACTGAGGCGAGATTGAAAAAAATCGCTGAAGAAATGTTGGATGATTTAGATAAAGAGACTGTTGATTTCTCTCCAAACTTTGATGAAAGTTTGTTGGAGCCAACAGTTATGCCTACTAAAATCCCTAATTTATTATGTAATGGTGCGAGTGGAATTGCTGTAGGTATGGCAACAAACATGGCTCCACATAATTTAACAGAAGTAATTGATGGTATCAATGCCTATATCGAAAACAACGATATCGCTTGTGAAGATTTATTACAATATGTAAAAGCACCAGATTTCCCTACTGGAGGTATCATTTATGGTTACGAAGGTGTTCGTGATGCTTTAACAACAGGTCGTGGACGTATCGTAATGCGTGCGAAAGCTGAAATTGAAGAAGTAAACGGAAGAGAACAAATTATTGTAACTGAGATACCATATCAAGTTAACAA
>CALPVI020000250.1 GCA_943326975.2 Actinomyces viscosus
GCAAAAAATTAAAGCTAATTTTAAAAATCTAAACGAAAACAGTACAATCGAACAAACGCATTTATTCTACCTCGATTTTTCATTGTTTTACAGTTTGTATTTACAACATCTGCATGAAGAAGAAACAAAAACATTGAAACAATTACAGCAAACATTTACAGAAGAAGAATTAATACAAATTCATCTGAAAGTACTTGAAAACATTGAAAGTTCACATCAATTAATTTGGAATAAATACATTTTACCATCCGTTACAACGAACGAAAAGAAATTGATCTAGAAAGATTAATTGATTCGAAAAATTGCAGCTTATCTATAATAGAAATTAAGGTCATCAAAATCATTCGTATACCAAATCAATAAAATGCAAAGATTTTATGATGAAAAGTAAAGGAAAATAGAAATTTTAAATCAGGTAGTTACATTTAAAAGATATACAAAAAAGTTAATACAAAAAAAATAGAGGAGAAACGGGCGTCTCTCCTCTACTTTAAATCAACCTAACCTAACCACCTAAATCAGAACAAAGATATATATTATTTTTATATCTCCAAATATTTCTGATTATTTTTTGATTAAATTTTAAATAATTTTTTAAACTAATCCTGGCGCTTCCACGATTTCGTTTACATCTTCCTTATAATCAACGTTTTCTGATTCAAATCCAAATAAATGAAAGAAATCTGAAGCATAACCTTTTAAATCTCCAATTTCATTTAAATTTTCAGTTGTAGCTTGTTCCCATAATGCAGCAACTTCAGCCTGAACATCTTCTCTCATTTCCCAATCATCGATACGGATTCTTCCTAGCTCATCTGTTGGAACTGCTCCACCGTGATATAAACGCTCAGAGAATAAACGCTCCATTTGTTCGATACAACCTTCATGAATACCTTTTTCTTTCATCACTTTGTATAACAATGAAATGTATAAAGGAATAACTGGAATCGCTGAACTTGCTTGAGTTACCAATGCTTTATTTACAGAAACATATGCTTTTACATTGATATCAGCTAATTTATCTGTGATTTCAAATGCTGTTTTTTCTAAATGATCTTTTGCACGTCCGATCGTACCTTTTCTATAAACAGGCTCTGTCAATGAAGGGCCAATATAAGAATAAGCAACAGTTAAAGCGTTTGGAGCTAATACACCAGCAGCTTTTAAATCTTCCATCCAAAATGCCCAATCTTCACCTCCCATTACAGCAACTGTGTTCTCAATATCTTCATCTGTACATGGATCAATAGAAACTTGAGTAACATCGCCTGTGTGAAAGTTTACTGTTTTATTCGTAAAGTTTTGTCCGATTGGTTTTAAAACTGAACTATGTAAAATTCCTGTTTTAGGGTTCATTCTTTTTGGAGAAGCCAATGAATAAATAACCAAATCAATTTGACCTAAATCAGCTTTAATTAAATCAATTGTCTTTTGTTTAATTTCATCTGAGAAAGCATCACCATTAATACTTTTTGCATATAAATTTTCAGCATGTGCAAAACGTTCAAAGGCAGCAGAATTATACCATCCTGGTGAAGCTGGTCTTCCTGTTTCTGCCGGTTTTTCAAAATATACACCTATAGTTGAAGCTTTCGATCCAAATGCAGCAGTGATTCTTGAAGCCAAACCAAAACCTGTTGATGCTCCGATTACTAATACTCTTTTAGGACCAGCAATTTCTTTTTTCGATTTAACATAGTTAATTTGTTTCAAAACATTATCCTCACAACCTTTTGGGTGTGAAGTCAAACAAATAAAACCTCTTACTCTTGGTTCAATAATCATATCAATTCAATTTTTGAAATATGCCGCAAATTTAGTTTTTTTCTTTAGAGAATGATAATTTTTATTGGAAAGAAGTAATATTCACTTTTTAAATTCGTTTATTTTATGGAATAAGATTTGTATTCACATCATAGAGAAAAAGAAAAAAGATGAAAAAGAATGCTTACACAATCAAAATAAATGAGCCATGTGGTGAAAATTGGCAAGCAATGACAGAAAGTCAAGTTGGTAAATTTTGTAGCCAATGTACAAAACACGTTGTTGATTTTTCACAATTATCTGATTCTGAAATCATCACTTTGATAGAAAATTCAAATGGAAAATTATGCGGTCGATTTAAACAATCACAATTGGATCGAGTATTAACGCTTTCTACAAAAGAACAAACAAGCGGAAAATACAAACAAATTCTTGCTGGACTTTTAGTACTTAGCAATGCTACCTCATCATTTGGCGCAACAGATTCAGCTGTATCTAAAAAAATAACTTCAGAAATTAAAATTGAAAATAGCATTAACCCTATAAAAGATAGCTTATTATTATCTTTTTCAGGAAAAATATGGAAGACAAATGAACAAAGAGGTGTTCAAACAACAATATGGAACGATAAAATTTCTTTTAATACAAATAGCAACGGCGAATTTAGTGTAAATCTAAATCCAAATTTATTTTCAGATTCAATTAAATTTTATTTTTTAAATTCTAATACTGAAATGGTAGAAACTTTCTCAATTTCTAAATCAGCACTACCTATTTCAAATTATATAATTGAAATAACATCAAATGAACCATTAATTGTAGGTAAAATTGCAATTGAAGAACCTCCTGTTTTAATTGAAGAACTTGAAGAACCAAAACTAATGGGAGATGTAGTTTGGAATAATCAAATTGAATATGTCGTTTGTGAACCTATCCAATTAAAAAAGCATTGGTGGCAATTTTGGAAAAGAAAATAACAGTGGTAAAAATCAAAAAGTTATAAATTAAGCCTCAGAAGCAAACAAAAACTTATTTGGAGAAACTAAATTTGTTTTTACAGCATACATAACAATACCAGCTGTATTCTTAACACCCAATTTCGCCATAATATTTTTACGGTGAGTATTGATTGTGTGATTACTTAAAAATAATTGTTCCGCTATTTGTTGATTTGTTAATCCTTCAGCAATCATTACAACAATACCTATTTCTCTTTCTGACAAAACAATTGGTTCACAAGAAAATGATTCAAAATCAATATCGTTCACATCGATAGAAGCACGTTGAATGGTTTCTAAAATTTGCCCACAGAAAAATTTATGTCCTCTACCTGTTTCTTTTACAGCATTGATAATTTCTCCCAAATCACAATCTTTCTTTACATAACTAATTACACCAGAGCGTAAAGCATCAACTAAAGTTTGTGCTGATTGTTCAGGAGTAATAGCTATGAATTTCACTTTGTTATTCAACGATAAAACGTGTGGAATTATATCAATATCAAAACCTTCAGAAGTGTAATCAATTAAAACTAATGTAGGATCAAAATTCTTAATAATCTGCTTTAACTCTTGACTATCTTTGGCTTCACCGATAATTTCGATATTCTTCTCTGTACCTAAAATTGTACGCAGTCCAACTCTCACAATATCATTACTATCCGCGATAACAAGTTTCATCTTATTTAGAATAATTTTAAACAAGACAAAATTATTAAATAAACTGGAAGAAAAAAGGAAATCTAAAAATTATTTAGAAAGAATCTAAAAAAGCTTTCTTCGATACGGATTTATTTTTAAATTTCGTTTTAAAATAAATCCTACTCAGAATGACTTTTTTAGTCGTTACTTCGAAAGACTATGTGTCAATTTCATTTAATTAAAACACCAATATTTATTTCGTCAGGCTGAGTAGTGATTTTTTTTGCAAAAAAAAATCGCATACCGAAGCCTAGACGAAATACTCATCAGCAAAATTAACCAAATATACTTTATCCGTAGCCCTAGTTAAAGCAGTATACAACCATCGGAAATAATCTGTGTTCATCATTTCTTCCGTCATATAACCTGCATCAATAAAAACACTTGCCCATTGACCACCTTGCGATTTGTGACAAGTTACTGCATAAGCATATTTTACTTGTAAAGCGTTGAAATAAGGATTTTTCATGATTAAATCATAGCGTTTACGCTTATTCTTTTCATGCAGATAATCTTTTTCGATTTCA
>CALPVI020000251.1 GCA_943326975.2 Actinomyces viscosus
ATGCAATCAATATTAAAAATCAAGTTTATTCTGGAGCTGAAGGAAGAAAAAGTTTGGTAGACTTAACTATTCCTGCTGAATTTAACAATCAATTAATTGTGTTTATTCATGGTTATATGGGATATAAAGATTGGGGTTGTTGGAATATAGTAGAAAAATACTTTACTGATTTAGGTTTTGGTTTTTGTAAATACAACGTAAGTCATAACGGAGGCACAATTGAAAACCCTATTGATTTTATTGATTTAGAAGCTTTTGGAGAAAATAATTATTCAAAAGAATTAACTGATTTACAATGCATTTTGAACTGGTTAGAAACACAATTTAATGACTTACCATCCATCACGTTAGTTGGACATTCTCGTGGAGGCGGAATAGCATTATTAACAGCTCTTGATAAACGCGTTGATAAAGTTGTTTCATGGGCAGGAATTTGTGATATTGAAAAACGATTTCCAACAGGCTCAGAATTAAAAGTTTGGAAAACACAAGGTACACGTTATGTTGTTAATGGACGAACAAATCAAAAAATGCCGAATAAATATTCTCAATATGTTGATTTTGAGGCAAATAAAGAAAAACTTAATATTCAAAAAGTTTGTGAAGTTTCTAAAAAACCAACTTTTCTTATTCACGGAGATGCAGATACTTCTGTTGATGTGGAAGAAGGTAAATTAATTGCTTCTTGGAGAAGAACACGAATTTTTGAAATTGAAGAAGCTGATCATACATTTGGAAGTTCTGAACCTTGGCCAGAAACTACTTTACCTGAACATTTAGAAAAAGTTTGTTTTTTGACCGTTAGTTTTTTAGCAATTGAAGGGTTATAATATGTCAGAAGAAAATAAAAATGATAAGCTTGGAATTCTTACTGAGTTAATCAAATTAGCAAAAGCAGACAATGAATTACGAGATATGGAATTTCAGTTTCTACTATCTCTTGCCTCTCAAATGGGCGTCTCAAAAAACGAATTTATTCAACTTTTTGAACAATATATAGAATTTTTACCTCCAAAATTAGAATTTGATCGAATTCTTCAATTTCATCGTTTGGTATTAGTAATGAATGTCGATCAAGACACAAATGATAAAGAAATTGAATACATAAAACAGGCAGGTATACGTATGGGTTTAAATCCATTAGCGACAAATGAAATTCTGAGAATAATGGAGGATTATCCGAATAAAGTTGTTCCAACAGATGTATTAATGAAAGTTTTTAGATCTTTTCATAATTAATTTATGCCTACTATAGTAATCGAAACAAAAATTAATGCACCTATTACCCTATGTTTCGATCTTTCACGAAGTATTGATTTACATATAGTATCCACTAGTAAAACAAATGAAATTGCTATTGCAGGAAAAACAAGTGGCTTAATAAAGTTAAATGAAACAGTTACTTGGCAAGCAACCCATTTTGGCGTTAAACAAAAATTGAGCTCAATTATTACTGAATTTAAAAGTCCATATTACTTTAAAGACGAACAATTAAAAGGTCCTTTCAACTATTTCAAGCATGAACATATTTTTATTGAGCAAGAAAATTGTACGTTGATGAAAGATATTTTTGAATTTGAATCTCCATTTGGTATCTTGGGCAAAATTGTAAACTTCTTAATTCTGAAAAATTATTTGAAAAAATTTCTAATTCAAAGAAATTTCGTTATAAAAGAGATTGCTGAGAAAGGAGAATTTGATTACTTATTGAAATAATTAAATTTTGAATTAATAGAAAAAGAAAGCATATAAATTATCAAAATTTACTTAATAACCAATTTATAAATTAACCCCTCTAATCCATTGGTTTTTATTTCTAACATTTGTTCTAATTGCCTTCCGATTTTAGAATCTGGAAAACCCTTCCCTTTGTACCAAACCAAATAATACTCAGGAATTTCAACTAATAAATATCCTTTATATTTTCCATAAGGCATTCGAGCATTTGCTAAATCTAGTAATTCTTTTCGTGCGTTTTCTTGATCCAAAATCGTTTTAATTTAATCTTAAAGTTGGACAATTTTCCTCATTGATATTTAATGTCGAATTACCACCTATACTAATTTTAATTCGAGAATGATTTTTTGAATCAATCTGAATTGTATGAATGGGATAAACCCAATTACTTAAATATTCAACATATGGATACTTTTCTCCGTTTACAGGATCTTTTTGGTTTTGAATTCCAAAGATAGGTACACCACCATTTGCAATACCTTCAAAAGTATTTCTTAAATTACCTGAATAAACCTCTCCATTGTATTGAATACTTGAAAAATTAATACGTTTGATTGTTAAATTAATTTTAAAACTTTCATTTTGACCTGAATAATGATATTCTTTATTTAAAGATAATCCCGTATCAAAAAGAGCAAATTCTTTGGAGTTTAAACGTAATGTATCTTTATTTAAGAAATAATTTTTGGAAATTTCAAATTTAAAAATCTCTTGTATAAATGATTTTGAATAGTCATTTGTATCTTTCACATAAATGGTCGTTGAATCATTTTTAAATTCAACGAAACCATTTAATTGTGAAAAAAAGTTACTTACAGAAAAAGTCAATAATAAAATAATTAGTAATCTGTAAGTTTTCATATTATGCTTTTACAGGTATTCTTTTTAACGTTTCCAATAAGTAACCCCAATATTTCTGAACAGAAGAAATTTGTACCTTTTCATCCGGTGAATGAGCAGCACGTATATTTGGACCAAATGAAATCATATCAGTACCTGGTAAATGTTTTCCTAAAATACCACATTCCAAACCTGCATGACATGCTTTAACTTTAGGTGATTCATTATACATTTCTTTGTATAAGTCTGTCATCAAATTCAAAATTGTAGAATTTGGATTTGGTTGCCATCCTGGATAATCACCACTCTGAACAACTGCTGCGCCCATATTTTCAAACGATGTACGAATTGAATTTGCAACATCTGCTTTCGTGCTTTCAACACTACTTCTTTGTAAAGATTGTGTGATAAAAGATCCATCTTTTAATATTACTCTTGCTAAACTTGAAGATGTTTCAACTAAACCTTCGATATCAGGACTCATTCTAAAAACACCATTATGAACTGAATATAAAGTGTTTAAAATCTTTTCCATATCATCAAAATCAACAGCTTTACCTTTCAAATCAATAGGTTCCCATTTGATTTCCAAATTAGGCTCAACCGTTTTAAATTCAGTAACTAAAACCTGAGCGAAATTAATGATATCTGACTCAAATTGTTTTGCATAATCTTTAGAAATAGCAATTTCAGAAGATGATTCTCTTGGAATAGCATTTCTTAAACTACCGCCATCAATTGATATTATTTGAAGTTCTGTTAAAGAATGTAAGTGATAATGAATACGGTTCATTAATTTATTCGCATTTCCACGACCTTTATCAATATCCATTCCTGAATGACCACCCAAAAGACCTTTAACTGTAATTTTATATGCAATTGAATTTTCAGCTACAGGAACTTCTTTATACGTGTATGAAGTATTTGTATCGATACCTCCAGCACAACCTATAGACAATTCATCATCATCTTCAGTATCTAAATTCAATAAGATTTTTCCTGTAAAATTTGATCCATCTAAATGAATAGCACCAGTCATTCCAGTTTCTTCATCTATTGTAAACATTGCTTCAATTGCAGGATGAGCAATATCTGTAGAAGCCAAAATCGCCATGATAGATGCAACTCCAATACCATTGTCAGCACCTAATGTTGTACCTTTTGCTTTTACCCAATCACCATCAATTTGCATTTCAATACCTTGTGTATCAAAATCAAAGATAGTATCATTATTTTTTTGGTGAACCATATCAATGTGAGATTGTAAAATCACAGTCTCTTTATCCTCCATTCCTTGAGAAGCAGTTTTTTTAATAATGACATTTCCTATCTTATCTTGAATTGTTTCCAACCCTAAAGATTTACCAAAATTCATCATGAATTCAATTACTTTTTCTTCTTTTTTAGAAGGAC
>CALPVI020000252.1 GCA_943326975.2 Actinomyces viscosus
CTCTGATGAAAGAGATAAATTACAATCGCTTTTTGAATTGATTTGTCACAATGCAAATGAACCAACTATTATATTTTGTAACCATAGAGAACCGGTAGAAAGAGTTGCAGAGTTTTTGGCTGATTTAGGGATAGTCGTTACCTTTTTTCATGGAGGTTTAGAACAAGCTGAAAGAGAGAGAACATTGATTAAATTTAGAAATGGGACTTCTAACTTTTTGGTAACTACTGATCTGGCCGCTCGTGGCTTGGATATACCAGAGATTAAATATATTATACATTATCATTTACCTACTACAAAACAAAGTTTTGTTCATAGAAATGGACGTACAGCCCGAATGTCAGCATCTGGAACATCATTTGTATTAGTTTCTCGTGATGAAGAGTTGCCTTCTTATATTGATGAAAATATGCCAATTGAGGAATTAGGGGAAGAGTCATTTTTACCTAAAGAACCAAAATGGGAAACTTTATATTTAAGCGGAGGTAAAAAAGATAAAATCAATAAAATTGACATCGTTGGATTTCTTTCTAAAAAAGGAAATTTAACGAAAGACGATATTGGTTTAATTATTGTGCAAGATTTTACCTCTTATGTTGCCGTAAATCGAAAAAAAATTCGTCAAGTATTGGCAGATATTAAAAATGAAAAAGTAAAAGGTAAAAAATTAAAGATTAGTATTTCAAGATAATACCAATCCAAAGTTGATAGATGGAATAATAAATTATTTGTTAACTTGCAATTTCGAAATGAATAGAGTATTGAATTTCAATGAATTATAATGAAAGATAAATTTAAATCGTTATATAAATTCTTTTCATCTAAATATCAGACGGTACATTTAGATTACAAAGTAGCAACGCAGCCAAGACAAGGTCATGGTAAACCGGCACATACATTATTAAATTCAATAATAGAAGCGAATAGGGATTTATACAAAACAACACTATACGATTTTCTTCATTTATCAACGAATATTCATTCGATACAAGATAGTTCTCAAGAAAAAAACGAGAATTTACCTGCATGGAATAATCATTTTTTACCAGGATTGGATATCATAGGATTGTATGGTATGTTAGCAATGTATAAACCCAAAAACTACATTGAAATTGGTTCTGGAAATTCAACAAAAGTAGCGAGAAAAGCAATTAATGACTTGAAATTAGAAACTCAAATCACATCGATTGACCCTTTTCCAAGAGCAAATATTGATCACTTGGCAGATACTGTAATTCGTCAACCTTTTGAAAAGTTGGAGGATCTTCAATTTATAATTAATGGGCTCCAAGAAAATGATATTTTATTTATTGATAATTCTCATAGATCGTTTTCTAACTCTGATGTAACAGTTTGTTTTTTAGAATTATTACCCTATTTGAAAAAAGGCGTAATTGTTCATGTGCACGATATTTACTTGCCTTATGATTACCCACAGTTTATGTGTGATCGTTTTTATAATGAACAATACTTGTTAGCTGCTTTTGTATTGGCGAATCCTAAGAAATATTCAACGATTTTGCCTAATTTTTTCATTAGTGAAGATAGTGAGTTAAGTCAAATTATAGCTCCAATTTGGAATCATCCGAATCTTCAAAATGTAGAAAGACATGGTGGTTCTTATTGGATAAAAATTGAAGAATAAAATAATTAGTTAATTCGGTTTTTATATTTAAACCTTTTGTTATATTAGTAAAACAAATAATAGAAAGTTAGAAATCATGTCAGATACTTCAAATACACCAATTAAAGGGGGAGAGTTTCTTATAAGAAACTCAAAGCCAGAAGAAATTTTTTCTCCATCAGAATGGACTGAAGAGCAACATATGATTGCGCAAATGTGTGATGATTTTATCAATCAAGAGGTTTATCCAGTGATAGATAGAATTGATGCTATGGAAGAAGGTTTGATGGTTTCTTTACTAGATAAAGCAGGAGAGCTAGGAATGTTAGGAATGTCTGTTCCAGAAGAGTTAGGTGGAATGGGTGTTGATTTTAAGACATCTTTATTAGCTACAGAGCGTTTAGGAAAAGGTCATTCATTTTCTGTGGCTTATGGTGCACATACTGGTATCGGTACATTACCATTGTTGTATTACGGAACTGATGAGCAAAAGGCAAAATATATTCCCAAATTAGCGAATGGAGAATGGAAAGCTTCATATTGTTTAACTGAACCAAGCTCAGGATCGGATGCTAATTCTGGAAAAACGAAAGCTACTCTAAGTGATGACGGTACTTATTATAGTATTACTGGCCAAAAAATGTGGATTACAAATGGTGGTTTTGCAGATTTGATGACTGTTTTTGCGAAAATTGGTGATGATAAAAATTTATCAGCTTTTTTAGTTGAGGCAAAATGGGAAGGTGTTTCTTTGAATCCTGAAGAGAAAAAAATGGGAATAAAAGGTTCTTCTACTCGTCAGGTTTTCTTTAATAATGTGAAAGTTCCAGTTGAGAACATGTTAAGCCAAAGAGAGGCAGGATTTAAAATTGCTTTGAATATTTTGAATATCGGTCGTATTAAGTTAGCTGCAGGTGTAATGGGTGGCGCTAAGGCTACAATTACTGATTCTGTTAAATATGCCAATGAAAGAGAACAGTTTGGTCGTTCAATTTCAAAATACGGTGCAATTCGTTCAAAATTAGCGGAGCAAGTTATACGTACTTTCGTGGTGGAAGCCGCAGTATATAGAGCTGGTCAAAATATAGATGATGCCATCAAACATCATGTATCTGAAGGTATTGATAAAGGTACGGCAACTCTAAAAGGAATTGAAGATTACGCCATTGAGTGCGCAATATTAAAAGTTGCAGGATCTGAATGTTTGGATTTTGTTGCTGACGAGGCAGTTCAAATTTATGGAGGTATGGGGTATTCTGCAGAATCACCTGTAGAAAAAGCATATAGAGATTCTCGTATTAATCGAATTTTCGAAGGAACGAATGAAATCAACCGCATGTTAATTGTTGACATGTTATTGAGAAAAGCAATGAAAGGGGAATTAGATTTATTGACACACGCAATGAAAGTTGCTGGAGAGTTAATGAGTATCCCTGAATTCAAAGATCCTTCTGATGCAATTTTTGCAAACGAGTATAATTATTTAGAAGGTTTTAAGAAAACAATTTTGATGGTTGCTGGTTCAGCAGTTCAAAAATTAGCTCAAACACTTTCTAAGGAGCAAGAAATTTTAATGAACGTTGCAGATATTGCAATTCAAATTTATCAAGCAGAATCAGTTTTATTAAGAGTTGAAAAATTAATTGCTACGAAAGGTGAGGCAGCTGCTCAAGCAGAAATTGCAATAGTCAAAACATTCTTCTATGATGCAGCCTCCAGAATTGAAAAAGCAGGTAAAGATGCAATTAATTCATTTGCAGAAGGTGATGAAGCAAGAATGATGTTGATGGGATTAAAACGATTTACAAAAACAGATGCTTTCAATCCAAAAGAAGCAAGACAATTAATTGCAAATAAATTAATTGAAGCAAATCAATACAATTTCTAATAAAAAGAAAAACTAAATAAAAAGAAAACTTGATTTACGAAAGTGAGTCAAGTTTTTTTTTGAATGATTAATTTCCTAATCTAATTCTCAATCTCTGCCTTTATCTTATTCTTAAACTCAACTAACTCTTAACCTCATTCTCAATCTCAACCTAATTATTATCCTCAACTAATCAATCCCTTCGCTGCCACAATTCATTTCATCTTCGTTTTTCACAATATCATTTGGTTCTTTTACTTGGCTGAATAACCAATCGTAAAATTCATTTGAGTGAAATACACGTTCTAGTTCTCCATGACCATAATTGTCGTAAACGGTATATTTTAATAGAGGTCCACCGCTACAGTTTTTAATAGCATCGACTATTTTTTCTGATTCAGAAATTGGAACTGCTCGATCAATTTTTCCATGTTGAATCCATAATGGGATTTCCGATAAATTACAACCATCAGTTGTATTTCCAC
>CALPVI020000253.1 GCA_943326975.2 Actinomyces viscosus
CAAGTTCAGCCGCGACTTATGGTCTAGGAGAATTTGGATATAAAGATGATCATTCAATTATTCCAAGTTTAAAGCCTTTAAATCCATACGGAGATTCTAAAAATGATTTCGATATTTGGGTATTAGAGCAAACTAAATTCCCTCCATTTTGGGCAGGATTGAAGTTCTTTAACGTTTATGGGCCAAATGAATACCATAAAGGTAGGATGGCAAGTGTTATTTTCCATACTTTTAATCAAATTCAAGAGAATGGTGGAATGAAATTATTCCGTTCACATAATCCAAATTATACTGATGGAGGTCAATTACGCGATTTTGTCTATGTGAAAGATGTTGTTGAAGTTTGTCTATTTTTAATGAATGATAAACCTTCTTCAGGAATCTACAACTTGGGTTCAGGAAAAGCTAGAACATTCTTGGATTTAGCTAAAAACACTTTTAAAAACGTTGAGAAACCAGAAAATATTGATTTTATTGATACACCAATTGATATTCGTGATAAATACCAATATTTCACTGAAGCAGATATGTCAAAATTAATCGGTGAAGGGTACAAAGTTCCTTTCCACACTTTAGAGGAGGGTGTGGCTGATTATGTGACGAATTATTTGGTTGGTTCTAAATATTACTAATGAAATCCCTTGCAACAGCGAGGGATTTTTTAATTACTATTAAAATTAATATCAACTATTCTATCTTAAACAAAATTCCAAAACACAATCCATAAATTCTTCGGGGGCTTCTGCATGTACCCAATGTCCAGCGTTTTCAATTGTTTTAATTGTGTAATCTGGGAAAACTTCTTCTAAATCATCAATGTCTTCGTCTAAAATGTAATTAGATAAAGCACCACGAATAAAAAGAGTTGGAGTCATAACTTCTTCATGTGATAAAGGTGCTAGAATTTCCGCCATTTCTCGTTCTAGAACGGGAATGTTCATCCTCCAAGCTAATTTTCCTTTTTCTTTCCAATAAAGATTTTTTAATAAAAATTGTCTCGTTCCATATGAATCAACATATTGAGTAAGAATTGATTCAGCTTCTCCTCGGGTTATCAATGTTTCTAAATCAATTGCATGCAGTCCTTTTAAAATTTCAGTATGGTGCATCGGATACTGTTTGATTCCTATGTCCACAACAATTAATTTCTCTATAAATTCAGGATGTTCCTGGGTGAACTGTATCGATGTTTTACCTCCCATTGAATGTCCTAGCAAAATAACTTTAGAAAGATTCAATAAGTTGAACAATTCGAATAAATCTTCTGCCATTAAATTATAAGAGAAATCATTGCTCCAATCTGAATGGCCATGGTTACGCAAGTCGACTAAAATTACACGATAATACTCTGATAATTTTTTAGCATGAGTCTGCCAATTGTCTGAATATCCGAAAAGTCCGTGAAGAATTACCAAAGGTTGGCCTTCGCCTAGTTCTCTATAATGTAATTTCATTTGAGTTCATTTGAGACCTCAAAGTTGAATAAAAAAAATCAAAGAAAAAAACGAGTAAATAGACTGAAAAAATTTGTTGTCTCGAATTTATTATTTTGAACTGATATGAAGTTCTCAGTTGAAGTGTTTGATTCATGTTCGATTTCGGAAACAATTGTATCGTTGACTTTATCTTCCGTATAATTTTCTGAAGAAGATTTTCCTACTTTGAACTGTTTGTCGTTCATCGTTGAAAGAATAGAGATGATTTTGTCAACAGAAATTTTATCCTTGTCAAAAGCAATTTTAGCCACATTTACTTTTCTATCCTCTTCAAAGTCGTACTCAACTGAACTAACTGCTGTAGTTGCTTTTAATTCTTTTCGAATGCTTGCACCACATCCCATTTCACACATCATACCTTCAATTTCTATAGTTAACATACGGTCTGGGTGAACTATAGGTGCAACATATGATTTGACGGTTACTTTACGAATTACTTTATTTTCATTTTTAGTTGAATTACAAGCTGATAAAACTAAAATGGAGACGAAAACGGCAAGAATTACTTTCATATCATACATATTGATTACTAAACAAATGTAGTGTAAAATAATATTTAATAAAGGTGAATTTATGTTAAAAAAGAGGTTAAAATCTAAAAAATCTATTTTTTTTGGTTTTAGTTTGATAAGTATTAAAACAATTCCATAGATTGCTACTGAAGTTACATAGAAATCAAGAAGAAATTAATTAAATTTGTATTCATTCAATTAAAAGAAAAAATATGTTAATCAAAGAGGCAACATTTGTTATATCGAATTCAGATCATAAACTATGTCCAGATGATGGAAAAGCGGAGTTTGCCTTTATTGGTAGATCAAATGTTGGCAAATCTTCATTGATTAATATGTTGACTGGAAATAAGAAGCTAGCAAAAACATCAGGCACACCTGGTAAAACGCAGTTAATAAATCATTTCTTGATTAATAAAGACTGGTATTTGGTCGATTTACCAGGTTATGGATATGCTAAAACTTCCAAAAAAATGCGTGCTGAATTTGAAGTTTTTATTTCAGAATATTTAATGAAAAGAGAGACGCTAATGAATGTTTTCGTTTTGTTGGATTCGCGTTTAGAACCTCAAAAAATTGACATTGAATTCATGAATTGGTGTGGTGAGAAACAAATCCCATTTTGTATGGTTTTTACCAAAATTGACAAAATCTCGAGCTCTATTTTAGCAAAGAATTTAGCGAAGTACAAAAAAGAAATGATTAAATATTGGGATGAAATTCCACCAATTTTTACCACATCAAGTGAGTCTGGTTTCGGAAAAGAAAAAGTCTTGAATTACATTGATGGGATTAATAAAGCGATAAAAGAAATAGAATTATAGTTGAGCGAAATGATAGTAGAACAAATATATACCAAGTGTTTAGCAGAAGCTGCGTATTATATAGAAAGTAATGGCGAAGCAGCTGTGATTGATCCGTTGAGAGAATCTGCACCTTACATTGAAATGGCTGAAAAAAATGGCGCGAAAATTAAATATGTTTTCGAAACACACTTTCATGCTGATTTTGTGAGTGGTCATATAGATTTAGCGAATAAAACAGGAGCTTCAATTGTGTTTGGTCCAACTGCAAATACAGGTTTTGAATCAATCATTGCTGAAGACAATCAAGAATTCAAAGTGGGTGCATTAACTGTAAAAGTATTGCATACACCAGGACATACACCTGAATCAGTTACGTATTTGTTGATTGATGCTGATGGAAAAGAAACGGCTATTTTTTCAGGTGATACATTATTTTTAGGCGATGTGGGTCGTCCTGATTTAGCAATTAAAAGTGATTTAACGCAAGAAGATTTAGCAGGAATGTTATTTGATTCATTGCGAAATAAAATTATGATTTTACCTGATGATATTACCATTGATCCAGGTCACGGAGCTGGTTCTTCTTGTGGGAAAAACATGAGTTCTGAAACAGTTGGTTCATTGGGTGAACAGAAAAAATCGAATTATGCGTTAAGAGCGGATATGACGAAAGAGGAATTTATCAAAGAAGTGACAACTGGTATTTTACCTCCGCCTCAATATTTTCCTAAAAATGCGCAAATGAATAAAACGGGTTACCTTTCTTTTGATGAGGTAATTGATAAAGGAACAAAAGCTTTATCTGTTGAAGATTTCAAGAAAGAGGTTGAAAATGGAGCTTTAATTTTAGATGTTAGATCGCAAGCTGATTTTAGTAATGGATTTGTCAAAGATTCGTTATTCATTGGTTTGAATGGAACATTTGCAATGTGGGTAGGGGCTTTAATTCATGATATAAAACAGAATATTGTTTTAATTACGCCACAAGGTGCAGAAGAAGAAGCTGTGGTTCGTTTAGCAAGAGTTGGTTATGATCATTGTGTTGGTTATTTAAAAGGAGGTGTTGAAGCATATCAAAATGCAGGAGAAGCGCTTGAAACAATACAATCAATTACAGCAGAAGAATTAGCAACAAGAATTGATTCTGTAGCTATTG
>CALPVI020000254.1 GCA_943326975.2 Actinomyces viscosus
ACATTTCAATAACGATAAAGAATCGTTTACGAAAGGTAAAAACCTCTTGAGTTTCAAAATGGCGAACGAATTAACAAAGCGTTACCTTGAAAAAGAAAAAGAATTTTTAATACAACAAACTGAACCTGTTTTCATTGAAAGCTTGGAACGTACTTTTATTCATGAATTGGAATTAGACATTTTCGGAGAAACCAAAAAAGTAATCGTAAAAGGAATTGTCGATCGTATTGATTCTATTGGTGGGAAAATTCGAATCATTGATTACAAATCAGGAAAGGTAAGTGATGCCGATACAAAATCGAATAAAAAACTAAGTTCAAACGAAGATATTATCAATGGTTTATTGAATAAAAAACATGTACTTCAGTTAGTAATGTATGCCTTTTTATACAAACAAAAATTCCATGAATTACCAAAAGAAGTAGATATTATTTCGTTCATCAACATACAAAACGGAGCCTTTTCATTAGAAACAGGAAACGTAACTTTAGAAGAAATGGTAGAACTCTTCCCTACTCTTTTAACGATGATCTTAGAACAAATATATGATCCTGAACAAAATTTTGAACATGTGGAGAAGGAGTTTTCGTTTTGTAATTACTGTTAAGTAAAATCTAACATATAAAATAACACTTCATTTCTAAAAATAAAAAATTGGATCTGATATTTATTTTCATTCCAAGTGACTAATTATTTTGATGAGCTTTTAAGAATTTATGATTATTTACAAGCTGTATAAAACAAGAAGTAATTATTAGTATATGAGATAAGTACAATAAATTTTGAAATTGAGTAGGACTATCACCACATGGCCTTCCTAAACCAGCTTGTCCAATCGTATTAATAAAAACAGTAATGAATCCTCCAATCAAAGTATAAAATAGCATTGGTACATAAGTACTTTTACCAAAGTAACTTTTGTAAATAATAAGAATGATAAAAAAAAGACTTATATAATAAGTTATTTTTTCAAAACCAAATTTTGTTGTTGATACAAATTCTTCATCCGAGCCACTAATTGATTTGCAAGAATGAGAGAGTGGTGCAAAAAAAGCAACTATTACAATTAACAATCCAACAATTAATAATGTTTTTTTGAGTTTCATCATTGCATTTTCAATTTTTATAAAAAAGTAGAAGTTCTTTGATAGAACTTCCACCTTACTATTTTAAATTGTTATCGGCTTTTTTAAATAAACTATTTAATACTCAAATTCTTAAATTCTGCTATATTTCCAAAATTTTGTCCAGAAATCAATAAGTATTCTACATGTATTGAATCATTTGAATTCACAAATAATAAATCAGTCAAAGTAGATGGATCACCAAACAGTGTAAGCTTTTCTTTTCCATCTATCAATAGAGCAACAGAATTCACTCCTCCTCTAGAAAAACTTCCAACTCGAAGCACTTTGGCATTAATTTTCTGAGTCATTGAATTTCCTGATTTACGCATTGCATCATCGGACATTAAAATAGAATAATCCCTTAACGCATCCGATAGAGTGACTCCGACAGTTAAATGATTAAAATCATGAATATTAACAAGAGCGATGGCTTTTACCAAATTGGATTTATCATGCAACGGCACCAAATAAGTTGGTTCTCCTGAAATGTTATAAGCAGTTGGATGACCTGCAGTATAACCTTTATCTTGCACTTTCCCTTCTGCAGACTGCATAGCCGCAATTTCAGTCGCGCCTACACGTTTATAGAAATTTACTTTTTTATTCTTAGAATCAATTAATAAAAATCCTACTGTTGCATTATCTAAACCTTTAGAAGTCATACCTTGATACCACATACAGTGTCCTTCTTTTCCATAAACCATAACCATCTCGCCAGAAGGAACCATTATGTCTCGATGAGCAAAGTTCCAATATCCATGAACATATTCACCCCACCAATCGACCTGATCAACTAAAATTTCAGGAGTATAAATACGATCTACCCATTTAGGAACATTTGATGTTTTGTATTCTTTAATATCTCCATTAGCAGGATTCACAATTAGAAGTCTATCTACATTTAACTCTTTTGAAGCAAAATGCTTTTTTGATATTGGTACCACCCAGAAAGGATTACCATTATCGTCAATTTCAAATTCTGGTTGATCTATTTTATAAGTACTATAACCGTGAAAATATAAATGGTTATTTAAATTTTTCATAAAATACGCACCTGTTTGATAAACCAAATGCAATTTTTTACCCTTCACATGTGTAACCAATTCAACATCTTGATCATCATTTGCCGAAACCTTTACATATCCTGGCGAACCTTGGTCTTCATTTGACCAGTATTTAAAAAATCCTGAATGCACTAATGGAGCAATCCAATAGAACTTTCCATCCACATTTTGTAAGACAAAAGTTCCTAATTCAGCTTGACTACCTAACGTAGTTTCTGAGCCAAGAACCTTTTCACCTAATGTTCTAGCGACCATTTCATCAAAAATAATCATTTGGTCTTTTTTAGCTTCATGAATATCCTTTTCGAATGATGAATTCTCATGAACTTTACCTAAAATTTTTTGATAATCACTTGCTTGAAATATATCAAACCTAACTACCCAATTTAGAAGCCAAAAAGAAATTAAAAGAACAAAAATAAGCACACTAAATGCTATCGAACTTTTATCTGTATTTTCACTCTTTTCAGTATTTTCAGACTTTTCTTTTCGCTTTTTATCTCCTAAATGATACATCGCAATTAAAGCTGAAGCAAATATCAAAATTAAAAGAAATGCTCCGTTGTAAAAACTAATAATAGGCCTAAATAATAAAAGTGGAATTCCTGCAAGGAACATAAAGGAGATTAGATAATAAAATATTTTTTTAAATGTCATAAGTTATTGTTTTTTGTAAATTGTTTATTATTAAGTTAATTAAGCTTTTTTTAAATTTTAGATGATATTGTAAAATTGTTATTTCACTTAAATCAATTTTACCTAAAAATAATTATTTATCAACTTGATTTAGTATTCATATTATTTTAGGTGAATATCATTCTTTAAATTCAATCATTAATTTTTTTAATTCTATACTAAAAAAGTGAGTTTATCTAGGAATTTAATATCATATCTAAGTAGTTTTTATAAACTTAATTATTTCTTTTTAATAAAAAGAATAAAGACATGTATTTTTTTGTGAATTATTTTGTGCCTACAATACTATAACTCATTAAATCTTTATGCCTTGTGGTTAAATAAACAAGGGTTAACATCCCGGAGCCAACACCAAAAGCCAATCCTGCATCTTGAAAATTATATTTTTCTTCATTTATACCAATAAATGGTGAAGCTATCACTAAAACAAGACCACCAACAGCTAATGCGACAGGACTTCCCGTGTTTTCATTTCTTTTAAAGTAGATTGATTTTATGCTTTTGAAAGCATAGGTAGTTGTTTCTAAGGTTCGTTTAAATTCTAGTGTTAGAGAAGTATCCGTAAAACTTTTTAAATACCAGTAACTATTTTCTGGGTATGTATTTCTATCAGCATATTTTATAGTGTCATTGGAAGTAGTAATTAATCCAACGATTTTGCCTTTTTTAAGCTCTGCCCTCTTTTCTGATAAATCATCTTTTAGAAGAATTCTTTTCTGTGAGAACAAAAATGTTGGCAAAAAAAATAAGTAAAAAATGAAGTGCTTTATTTCCAATTATGTGTTTTTATATTATTTCATCTACTAAATTGTAAATCTAAAAACTCTTTTGATAAACTTATCTTTTGACAGATATAAAAATTAAAATGCATTTCATCAAAGTTTTAATTTTTATGCTCGCAATTTATAATTATTATGGATTATACAATTATATACTTCTTTCTCAATCATATCTCACTTTCCAGCCTCTACCTTTCAAAACTCGATGCATAGTGACCAATTCATTTACGTCTTTTAATTGGTTTACAATGGAAGTAAATGTTACAGATTTAGATGGTAAATCTATCGCTGG
>CALPVI020000255.1 GCA_943326975.2 Actinomyces viscosus
GATTTATTGTATTTGAAAAATAGAACACTAGCTCTTGACTTCAAGATAATGTTATATACAATATTAATTGTAATAAAAGCAAAAGGTAAATAATCAAAATCTCAGCATAAATCTTAATCAAAATCTTAATCTCAACCTCAATCTAAGCTTATGCCTCAACCTATTTCACATTTAAACTATACATTTTTTTATCACCAATAAATCCCTCTAATTTATCTCCAATCTGAATTGGACCAACGCCTGCAGGTGTTCCTGTATAAATTAAATCCCCGATTTTTAAGGTAACAAATTGCGAAATATAAGCAATGATTTTATCGAAACTAAAAATCAAATCAGCTGTCGTTCCATTCTGAACTTTCGTTCCATTTTGAGTAAGTGAAAATTTAATGTTAGAAAGATCTAATTCTTCTTTAGAAATCCATTCGTTTGAGATAAAAGCACTGTTATCAAATGCTTTACCTATCTCCCAAGGTAAACCATTTGCTTTTGCTGCACCCTGTAAATCTCTTGCAGTGAAATCAATACCTAACCCAATTTCATTGTAATAAGTATGCGCAAATTTTTCAGAAATATTTTTTCCTAACTTACATATTTTAACCACAATCTCACATTCATAATGTAAATCCTTCGTAAATTCAGGATAGAAAAATGGATTACCATCTCTTAAAATTGAACTATCAGGTTTCATGAAAAAAACAGGAGCAGAAGGAACTTCTGCATTCATTTCCTTAGCGTGATCTGCATAATTTCTGCCAATACAAATAACTTTCATAATCTATTTAAAAATATAATTCTATCAATTGTAGACTGAGTGATCAAGACTGAATGAAGTCGAAGTCTACTTTTTATTTAAATTTCCCTTTTAACAAGTTTAATTTTTCTTCAAAACTTAAATTATCTTCAACTTTTGGTTTCGGTTTATGAGATTGAGCTTGTTTTTTCGGTTCTTCAGATTGTTGATTTCTAATTTTTTCCATTTCTCTTTTCAAACATTGTTTCGTGTTCAAAGGAAAATCGGCATCTAACATCCATCCATAATAACCTGGCTCAGATTTAGCAATATCCTCTATTAATTTACCTTTATTTTTTCCAAAGTTATAGATAGCATCTCCATTTTCATTATAGGCCAATCTTCCAGCGAAATCAATTAAATTAAGATTGCTTCCTTTTGAAAAGTTAGATAGAAAATCAATATCACCTTCTAAATTTTCATACCTTTCTAATTGTGCTTTTAACACTTCCCAAGTTGCAGTAGTGTCAGCTAATGCATTATGCGCATTTTCTATTGTTTTGTGACAATAAAATTGATAAGCTGCTGCTAAAGTTCTTTGTTCCATTTTATGGAAGATATTTTGAACATCTACAAATTTCCTATTTGAAACATCAAAGTTATTTCCAACACGTAATAATTCTTCAGATAAAACAGGGATATCAAATCTATTTGAATTGTAACCTCCTAAATCAGCGTCACCTAAAAAAGTAACTAATTCATCTGCAATAGAAGCAAAATTATCTAAATCTTTTACATCTTCATCGTAAATTCCATGAATTAAGCTTGTTTCTAGAGGAATTGGCATTTCAGGATTTACTCTTTTACAAAAGTTTTCTTCTGAACCATCCACATTTATTTTGATCACTGCGATTTCAACTATTCTGTCTTTGGTAATGTTCAAGCCAGTAGTTTCAAGGTCAAAAATGGCAAGTGGACGTTTTAATGCTAATTTCATTTCTATAAATTTGTTGAGTAAAGATAGTTTTTCTTTTTTAGACAATAAGGAAAACAATAAATATTACTATTAACTTTGTCGACTTAAAAAGATTCAAAATGGCAGTTAAATATACTTTTTCAATTGAAAATCCAACACAACAATATATTGCAATAAAAGCAGTTTTTGATGTAAAATCAGAAGCTACAATCGTTCACTTACCAAGTTGGAGACCAGGGAGATATGAATTAGGTAATTTTGCTAAAAATGTCAAAGGTTTTAAGATTTTTAATCAAGATAATAAACGCATTGATTTTCATAAAATAACGAAAGATGCTTGGCAAGTAGAAACTAAAAATTGTTCATCAATTCGCATTGAATATAGTTATTATGCAATCGATTTAAATGCGGGATCGACTTTTCTAAATGCTGATCAATTATACGTGAATCCAGTAAATTGCTGCATTTATACAGAAGATACAAAAGAACAAGAAGTTGAAGTTGAATTGGCAATTCCAACTACATGGAAGATTGCTACTTCATTAAAAAAAGAAGGTTCATTACTTAGAGGTGAAAACTTTGAAGAATTAGCAGATTCACCATTTATTTGTTCTGATAGATTACAATATAATCAATATGAGGTAGAAGGAGTTGTCTTTCATTTATGGATGAATGGGGAGGTGAAACCTAATTGGGCGAAATTAATTAAAGATTTTAAAGCATTTACAACTACTCAGTTGAAAAAGTTTATGGAATTTCCAGTTGCTGAATATCACTTTTTATTTCAAATTGTACCTTACAAAGCATATCATGGTGTTGAGCATCACAAATCTACGGTTATATTATTAGGCCCAAGTTATGATGTGTTTGATGCTGGATATACAAGTTTATTAGGAGTGTCCTCACATGAATTGTATCATACATGGAACGTTAAGTCGATTCGACCAATAGAAATGTACCCTTACGATTTTAAAAAAGAAAATTATTCTGAATTAGGTTTCATTTGTGAAGGAGTTACTACTTACATGGGCGATTTAATGTTATACAAAAGTGGAGTATTTGATTTGAATCATTATTTATTTGAATTAAATGCTCAGTTACAAAAACACTTTGACAATTTCGGTCGTTTCAATTATTCAGTTGCCGAATCTTCTTTTGATACATGGTTAGATGGTTATGTGCCTGGAGCACCAGCGAGAAAAGTATCTATTTATACAGAAGGTTGTTTATTAGCTTTTGTAACGGATATTATGTTGTTACAAGCAACGGATAACCAATTTGGTTTAGATATTTTGATGAAGAAATTATACTTCGAATATTATTTAAAAGGAAAAGGGGTTTCAGAATCGGATTATCGAACAGAACTTCAAAAATTGGCAGGGCACTCTTTTGATGAATTTTTCAGAGATTATATTCATGGAAATAGACCATATGAATCGATTATTACAGATGCTTTAGATGCAATTGGTATGGAATTAATTCATACACCATCAACAAAATATTCAATGGGTAAATTGGGTATGAAAACGATTCCTAGTGGTTCAAGTTTTATTATTAAACAAATTTACCCTGGTAGTCCAGCTGATCTAGGAGGATTAATTTTAGAAGATGAAATAATTGCTGTTAATGGCTATTCTTGTCTAGGAGAATTAGATAAATGGTTGAATTATTTTAATAATGATATCAAAGTGATTACTGTTCAAAGAGCAGGAAGAATCATTGAAGCAAGACTTCCAGAAGTAGATCGTAATTTCTTTATGGACTATAAAGTTATTCCATTGAAAAAATTAACAAAAGCACAACAAGTGACGTTTGATGCATGGAGAAAATGATTTGTTTTTAGTCAATAGTCAATAGTCAATAGTCAATAGTCAATAGTCTATGGTCAATAGTGAATAGTAATTAGTTTACAAGTAAAAGGTGATTTTTTTGAAGAGTCTTTAAATCTTAATTCTTAAAGTCTTGAATCTAAAATCTAATGTCTAACACCTAGTATCTAATGTCTAACATCTAGCATCTAGCATCTAGCATCTAGCATCTAACATCTAGTATCTAGAATCTAGTATCTAATGTCTAATATCTAGTATCTAACATCTAGTATCTAAAGTCTAATATCTAGTGTCAAAATTATCTTTTCCACTTCGACAAATCAGAAGTTAGCGTAATCATATTATTAAATCCAGCTTTGGAATATACAGAGAAACCGTAATCGATCGAGATTCGTTTGAAATACATCCCAATGCCAAA
>CALPVI020000256.1 GCA_943326975.2 Actinomyces viscosus
CAGTTTTAGAATTCGGAAACCAATCTACCATTGTGGTATCAAATTTTGTTGTTAAAAATCTTGATAATGGAAAAGTGTATTTTGATGATAAACCGATGAATAATACAATTACGCTTGTTAATTTACCAGAGGGTGTGTATTGTTGGACGGGTGAAATTAGAGCATCAAATCTAATTAAATTCAAAAATTTATTTATTGTAAAAGAGGAAGTTTTCGAGAAGGAGTTCTTTAAGAAATTAAATGAATTTAAAACCTATTTAGATAAAGAAACAGACTATACTGCAGAGATGAAGCAGGTTTTAATCAAAGATTTTTATGCTGATCAGAAGGTTTATTTGAAAGAATGATTTTAGAATATAAACTCAAAATAAAATCAAAATATCCAATATTATAAATTTTCTTTATGAAATATAAATTATTATTATTTCTACTATTATTAGTAGCTGAAAAATCTGTATCCCAAGAATCTAATTATGATCATTTAAAAAACAATTATGATCGATTATATAAGGAGATGAAACATGATAGCGCTTTGGTAGTCGCAAAACAGATGAAATCTTGGGTATTGAAAAATTACAGCGATACGAGTTTAATATATGGAGTAAGTTTACGTTCTTTGGGAAATAGTTTTTATAAATTAAATAAAATTGATTCTGCTATTTTTTACCTTACATTATCAAAAAAAACTTTAGAAAAACAACAAAGAGAAAAGCATAATGAGTACGCCTTGAGCTTACAAAGTTTGGGGAATTTATATCAAACAATTTGTGATTACAAATCAGCTGAGTCTTTTTATGAAAAAGCCATAGAGGTCACTAAGAAAGCTTTAGGTGAAAAGCATCAACAATATGCTGTTATTTTGAGCAATTTAGGCTCTCTATATTATTTAATTGGGGATTACAAAAATTCTGAGTTGAATTTCAAAAAAGCTTTAGAAATCATTAAGAATACCTTAGGTGAGGAAAATATCTCATACGCAAGCAGTTTAAATAATCTTGGAATTTTGTACATGAAAATACGTGATTACAAATCAGCAGAGTCTTGTTATGAGAAAGCCTTAGAGATTATTAAGAAAGTTTTGGGAGAAAGGCATCCTTCATAAGCCTTGGGTTTAAACAATCTTGGTGTTATGTTTATGGTAATAGGAGAGTACAAAACAGCTGAAACTTATTACAAACAATCCCTGGAGATAAATAAAAATAATAAAGGCTACGAGACACCTGATTATGCTAGGAGTTTATATAACCTTGGAGTTTTATATGATGAAATGAAAGATTACAAAACCTCTGAATTATTTTATAAACAATCTCTAGAAATTAGAAAGAAAGTATTAGGGGAAAGGCATCCTGATTTTATATCAACACTTAATTCTTATGGATATGTTCTTTTGAAAACTAATCGTGAGCAAGAAGCATTTACTATTTTAAGTAAGAACTTTTCAGAAAAAGTCAAAAAAATTGCAGATAACTTTGAATGGTTAAATGACATTCAAAAGGAAGTTTATTGGAAAAAAGAAAGCACTTATTATGATAAATTATTTTGGTTCTCAAATGTAGCTGCTGAAAAAGTGCCTGAGGCAGTTGGTTTAAATTATAACCTAGCTTTGGTAACAAAGAGTAGACTTCTTGAAACAAAAATTTCATCGGATAATTTTGGACAAGACTATAATGAATTAAAGGAACAATTGTCATATAAAAATCGCATAATAATAAAATTAGAATCGGATGGTACAACAGAAAAAGAAAGGCTAGAAAAACTTCACCACGAAGCAGATTCTTTAGACAAGCGTTTAACATTGAAATGGCCGGAATATGCACAACAAAAGAGAAATTTGAGTATTACCTGGGAACAAGTTCAAGAAAACTTAGAAACAGGGGAAGCCGCAATTGAATTCGTTCGTTTCAAAAACGAGGATGATTCTTTGTTTTATTACAATGCCTTGATTATTCGTAAAGGGGATATGAATCCACAATTAGTTAAATTATGTAAAGAAAAAGAACTTCAGAACATTCAACCTAAATTAGGTTTTAGTGAATATTATCCTCTTATCTGGAAACCTATAGAAATTTTACTTAAAGATGTGAAAACGATTTATTACTCACCATGTGGAGAACTTTATAATATTCCATTTCATGCAATTTATGCTCCAAAAATATCTGGAGATGAAATTGCTGAAGCTCAGTCAGAAAAAAGAAGTTGGAAAATTGTTTCAACTAATTCTATAAATACAGAACAAAATGCTGAATACTTAATGGATCGTTTCGAACTTCATCAACTTACTTCAACTCGATATTTATCTATGAACTTGAAACAAAATGCCAAAGTACCCATTCAGAAATCAATAGCATTGATAGGCGGAGTAAACTATGATTATTTGCCAAGTAAAAATTTATCTCAAAAAAAAAATAAGAAAAATAGAAACTTAGGTAGAAGCAGTATATCTAGTAATGGAAAATTAAAATATTTAGAAGGTACTAAACTTGAGACTGAACAAATAGCTCAAAGTATTTCAACAAATAATTGGATTTCAGTTTTATTTGAAAATAATTCAGCTACAGAAGATAATATAATTAAACTTGAAGGAAAAGAAGCGAAAGCAATTTTACATATAGCAACTCATGGATATGCTTTTTCAGTTTATAATTTTAATGATACAACAATTAATAAGAATTCATTAAAATACAGTTATAGATTCAGTGCGAATCCAATGGTGAGAAGTGGTTTGATACTTGCTGGTGGAAATTGGGCATGGACAGGCAGTGACACCCTTTCAAAACTAGGCGCTGAACAAAATGGTATTTTAACTGCATTGGAGGTTTCTCAACTGAATTTAAAGAAGACCAAACTAGTTGTATTATCTGCATGTGAAACAGGACTTGGAAAAATAGAAGGTTCTGAGGGAACATTTGGTTTAAAAAGAGGATTTAAATTAGCTGGCGTTGAACAAATAATTGTTTCGCTTTGGTCAGTTCCTGATAAAGAAACGATGGAATTAATGACCTTGTTTTATTCCGACTTAGCAAAAACACTTAATCCAGTTATTTCTTTTGAAAAAGCCCAAAAAGAAATGCGCATCAAGTACCCTACAGAACCAGAAAAATGGGCTGGGTTTGTGTTAGTGAGGTAATTTAATAATATATTAAAAAAACTAAAATGAAGTATATTCTAATTTCAATTCTTTTTGTCTCTTTTTCAATTCATGCTCAAAATAATAGAGGTGTTGAAATTATAGATGATACAAAATCATTAAATTCTGGAAAGTATCATGCAATAATTATTTCCGAGAATCAATACCAAGATTCCAAAATTAATGATTTGAATGAACCTCAGTATGATGCTGATAATTTAACATCACTGTTAGTTTCAAAATATTATTTCAAAAAAGAGGATATAATTCGTTTGGTTGATCCTACAAGAGCTAATATTATTGACGCGATCGAACAAAAAAGAAAATCATTAACCATTGACGATAATCTTCTAATTTTCTATGCAGGACATGGATATTGGGATGCAGGATTGAAGATGGGGTATTGGCTACCCTCAGATGCAAAAAAGGAAAGTAAAAGTAATTGGGTTTCAAATTCAGATTTAACGTTGTATCTATCTGCATTTGAATCCAATCATGTCATTTTGGTAACAGATGCTTGTTTTAGTGGTGGAATTTTTAAAACAAGGAGTATTGGAGATATGGAACAAGGCACGAAACGTTTATACGAACTCAAAAGTAGAAAAGCCATTACAAGTGGTAACTTAAAGGAAGTTCCTGATAATAGTGTGTTTATGAATTTTTTTTTAAAAGAACTTGAATTAAACCAAAGTACTTTTTTAACTTCCGATCAACTCTTTGCAAAAATACGACCGAATATATTAAATAATAGTTCAACTGAGCCACTATATGGTGTTATACATAATACAGGAGATGAAGGTGGAGAATTTGTTTTTTA
>CALPVI020000257.1 GCA_943326975.2 Actinomyces viscosus
ATTTACACATTATGAGCACATTAAGAAACAAAGTTAGTTTGATTGGAAGATTAGGTAAAAAACCAGAAATTCAAAAAGTAGGGAATGATTATTCTATCACACGATTTTCGATCGCAACGAATGAAAATTTCAAAGATAAAAACGGGCAATGGAAAGAAAACACACAATGGCACAGTGTATATGCTTGGGGTAAAACAGCTGAAAGAATTGTACAAATGGCTGAAAAAGGAAATGAATTAATGATCGAAGGAAAATTAGTGAATCGTTCATACGAAAAGGCGGGTGAGAAACGCTATAGTACCGATATCGAAATTTCCGATTTTTTGTTGTTAGCACCAAAAAACAGTGATAATAAAACGGTTGCAGCTAATTAATTTTATTCAATAAACAGTTATTTACACATTAATATAAACACTTATGAATCACGTAAATTTAATCGGGAAAATGAATTCAGCACCTAAATTTGTTGAATTAGCAAATGGAAGAAAAATTGCACAATTTACCTTAACTACAAATGAAACCTATTTAGATGCAGAGGGTAATACAAAAAGTAAAAAACAATGGCATCAATTGTCTGCTTGGGGAAGATGGGTTCAGGTATTAGAAGAACTCGGTACAGCAGGAATGGGATTAGCCATTGAAGGTAAATTAATCAATCGTTTCTATAGAAGTACAAATGGTGAAAAACGCGTTGTATCAGAAGTAGAAGTAAATGATCTCGTAATATTATAAAGCTTAAATCAACCTAACCATTTTTTATTAACCTTTAATTTTAACGCTATGCAAACATTTAGAAATCACGTAACATTAATTGGCAACATGGGGCAAAATGCTCAAATCACTAATTTTTCAAACGGCAACAAAGTAGCTCGTTTTAGTTTGGCTACTTCATCTGATTCCAAAGATAAAAAACCAGAATGGCACAGGGTATTTGCATGGGGAAATATGGCACAATACATCGAAAGTTATGGCGAAAAAGGAAAACAATTAGCTATTCATGGTCGACTAATTAAACGTACTTTCTTAGCTCCAAACGGCGAAGAAAGAAAAATTACAGAAATTGAAGTTCGACAAATAATCGGATTATAAAAAATAGTAACCTCCACCAATTTCATCTTACGATATGCAAAAAGATGAATTAATTAATGAGGGTGTCCAAAAGGACGCCCTTTATTTTTATCTGAACCATCCCGATAAATACGGGACAAGTAATAAGAGTGATTGTAAGAACATATAAATTTCAAATTCCTTTATAAATCAAAAACATCCAATTGATAAAAAGAAGAATGAAAATAGGAATCCATATTTTTTTCTGCAATAAAAAATAGGAATGTCTGAATAGAAAACGATAAATGGTTTTTTTCTGAAATAACAAATCAACCATTAACCATATTGTAATTCCAAAAAGTGCAAATAAGAAAAAGATACCAAAAGGGTTGTAAAACCAAGCTGCTGGTATATCACCATTCAAGGTACTTAAAACAGATCGCGTTGTTCCGCACAAAGGACAGGGAATCGAAGTTGTGTTTTTAAGCAAACAGGCAGCGGGATCTTTTTTAGTTGATGGAAATAAGTAAGTAAAATAAATCCAAGCATAACTGAGTAAAACAGTCATTGAAAGAAACCAATACGTTTTTTTTGAATTCATTTTTAATCGTTATTTCAAAAGATACAATAGCTTAAAAAAACAAAAGCTGCCTAAATAGACAGCTTCTGAAATGATATAAATATAATTTTATTGAGCAGTAGTACCTAAAGCAGCTGTTCCAACAAATGCTGAAAAGAAAATAATGTAATAAATAATGTAAATTACACTAATTGAAAGACCAATAATTGAAGTGATGAATCCAGCATTTAATTGACCATAACCGTCATATAAATTTGGATCTTCTTTGTACATTTTTCTTCCTTTTCCAGAAAGCACAATTCCTATAATTCCAAGTATTAAGCCTACAAAGAAGCAACTTAATACGATTGAACAGATACCTAATACTAATACAGCAGTTGAGTTTGGCAATGTAGTTTTTTCTTCCATTTTTGTTTTTTAAAAGTGATTTTAATTTTAATCTTAAACCAAATATATGGTTTATTTCTAAATTTAAAAAAATTATAAGCTGAAATAAAACACAATACTTTATTTTATATTAGAATCATTACTTTTACCATTCTAATCTTTAATTATGAAGCACCTTGTTTTATTATTATCCATTTTTATTTCTATTTCTCCTTTTTTCGGGCAGAATGCAACGGAAGAAAAAATAATAAACTATCCTCACTCATATTTATCGACAGGTGGTTTGGTTTCCTATTATTTTTGGGAAGAAGATAGTTTGGGTTTTATTGATGCACGAACAATTTCAAAACCATTTCTTCAAAATTATGTAATTACAACTGCTAATGAAGTTAAGAATCCTACAGACCTTTCTATAGAACAATTGCAAAAGTTAGTTACCAATTTCGCACATCAGGTTACGATTTCAAATGAAAAAAAACATTTTGTATTAATAGATGATTCTACAAAAAATGAAACCAAAATTAATTTCTATTTAAATCGAGAAATGGTTGAAAAGCAAATGAGTGTAGCTTTTCGTAAACAAAATGGTCAATGGTATAGTAGTTCTGTTGGAAAAGTAAATTATTTTATTGTAGATAATCGTAATCGTTTACGATATGAAAAAACGAGTGATTCTATTTTATTAAAAAAATATTCAATAAGTGTACTTTCAAATGGTCCTTATGAAGTGTATTCATATTTAGATAAAAATGGAGCGATCGAAAAGCAAGAAGTATATTCTTATTCAGGTCAAAATGTATCAACATATTTATTGACAAAACAATCGTTGCAATCGGAAAAAATTATTGTTTTCATAAATGGATACAGAGGTCCAAAAAAAGAGAGGGATGAAACAGATCATTTAGTGACTTCCAAGGACCGATTTAATTACTGGTTCAAAGTTGACGATCGATTCATTAAAATTTTAAATCCACAACAGGCATTTTACATAGATGGTAGTATGAGTATTCATACTTCAAACCATCGAACATTTTTAAATTTTGCGCGTAGCTTGGTGCGTTCTTCTTATATTTTTCGAAAAAAAGCAGCAAGAGACAATTTTAATCGATTGAATACAGAAGCCAATCCTGATGGCTTTCAATTACGGGAAGAAAAAGGCAAAATAGGAGGTAAGGCGCTTTTAGCCGCTTTATGCAATTCACCAGCCTGTGAAGGTGTTCAAGATACGATTGATATTGTTTGTCACAGTATGGGTTATGCTTATACTTTAGGTTTAATCGAAGAATTGAAAGGCAAAGTTGTTTTTAGAAATATTTACATTATTGCTCCTGAAAATGGTTGTCAAGCAGGCCAAGATTGGTCCTTGTTTAAACATGTATGGCAATATGGAAGTAACCTAGATCAAAAAGATGCAGATCCACTTTGGGAGCAAGATGGAATTGCACCACAATGTGCAGTTAAAGGAATCGAAGAACTAGATCCATCTGTAGGCGGTCGCGCATTTTTCCCAAAAGATTGGAAACGCAAGAATTTTATAGAGAGTCATATGTTATATAACTATTATTGGATTTTTTACACCATTAAAAAAGGTGAAAAAGGATATATTGGTAAATAAAAAATGGCTAGCGTTAAACCCTAGCCATTAGCACAATTATGATAAAACCAATGTATTATTCAAATTCAATTAATACGGCTCCTTTTTCAACTACTTGATTGTTTTGAATTAAAATGGCTTTTACTGTTCCTATACCTTCCGCTTTCAAAACATTTTCCATTTTCATTGCCTCTAAAGAAAGAATTTCATCTCCAACTTCAAGAGCTTGTCCTACTGAAACGGCTATGTTTACAATTCTACCTGGCATAGGTGCTTGGAGTTCTTTTAATTTTCTAACTTTTGGCACATCTAAACCAAG
>CALPVI020000258.1 GCA_943326975.2 Actinomyces viscosus
GAAATATTAAACGGATCATCTAATCCCACAATTAAAAAATAGAGATAAGTGAAAATAAATGTAACTGAAAATGATACTACATAATCTGCTGTTGGTGTTTTGAATTTAGTAAGTAAAACTAAACTGAAAACTACGGTTAAAATACTTTTTAATAAGGTATATGCAGGCGCAATAAAGTTATTTCTAGAAATTGAATAAGCACGAGTAAGTTGTTTACGCATAGCATTAGTGTTTTCCTGAATACCCTTAACAGCTTCTTTGTCAACACCTCTTTCTGCAAAATAATATGCAATTTCATTGAATCTTCTCAATAATGGAAAGATGGCTTTCGAATCCTTTTCATCACTGTTGATCCAAACAATTATTCCATCCGTTATTTCGATTATCTCTTTACGAAGATATTTCGTGTTTAAAGGTTCTTTACTTAATTCAGAACTTCCTGTTCTTGGTGCCCTCAATGCAAGGAAAATCCAATCTTTTATGGCTTCAATATTTGCAGCAACTTCTCCAGGAATTTTTTCACTTTCCTTGAAATCAGTCATAGTAGCTGCTAATAAAAGTCCAACAACAAAAAATGCGCCTGTAAAAACGATACTAATATCTGATATTTCGATTAATGAATTTAAATTGAAATCATTGTGTGAAAACAATGGGAAAACAAACATCTTCAAGGCAATAACACTCAATGCAATCATTGAAGCTTTTAAAATAATAGGGTATGTGCTTATTTTTAAATTCATAGTATTTATTCGTGATTTTTTTTTACAAAACTATTTTTTTTATTTTAATTATAATAATTTTCTAATTTCTCCTAAATAATCTTGAATTAATTGCTTGACAAATTTGTAATTTTCAGACTTTTGATTCGAGTTTTCTTTTAGATATAGTTTTCTATTTATCTCAATCATAATGGAATGAACATTTTCATTTTTTTGATAATGCTCCATTGGAACAATCGTTCCAGAATAAGGTGAATTAATCGCGACATCAATTCCTCGATCTGTGAAAAAATTAATTGTTGTTTGTTGCAATTCTTCATTTGTATGAAAAAAATCTGTCCCGATTGCGAAATCTGTTCTTTTACTATTTTGATCTTTATCTCTAATAAAGGGAATATCAGACATAGAATGGCAATCGATGATGATAGCCTTACCATAATTAGCTAATTGTTCATTTACAGCTTCATTTAATCGTTGATGGTGTTCCCAATAATAGTTAGTTAAAATATTCGATCTCAGTTCAGGAGAAACCTCGCGCATTAAATTCCCATTATCTGTTTTCTCATATAAAACACCCATGCCAACCGAAGCCATTTCTTCTTTTTCATCCTCCGAAAATCTTTCTGGATCGCAAAATATTCTTGAGAATTCAGCTACAATCATTTCATCTTTTTCTGAATGAAATAAATCATCAGTATACCAGTCAGTTAATTTTATAATTTCGTTATTTAATAACTCATCATTTAATACAAAACCATCTTTATCTGGTAAGAAAGAAGAGGAATGTGGAATGTGAAGAATCAGTTTTTTCATAGGACTTTAAAGATAAGAATTTCTATCAAATTGTCCTTTTTTTTGATGTTCTGATAAAATTATAACATTTTTTTGTATTTTTATCATTCAATTAATAATACATATTCGATTTAAAATGCTTAAACACTTTTTCATCTTAGTAATCATTCTATTTTCAGGTTTAAATTCATTTGCTCAGACTAAACCTAAAGTTTTTGTTGGATTTTATGTTAAATCATTAAAAACAAATATAAAACAAGAGATTGTTACGATTGATTTTTATTATTGGTATCGTTTTAAATTACCAAAGGATAGTGCTGACATCAATAACTATTGTGAAATTGAATATGTAAATGGAGATATTGCAATGGATGAAGTATATGAAGAAAAAATTATTGATGACCAATTTTACAAACACGGAAGAATAAAGGGAAATTTTGCATTATCTTTAGATTATACCAACTATCCTTTTGATAAACAAAAGATTTTGATTCAGATAGAGCATGCATATTTCACTGTTGATCAAATAGACCTTGTTCCTGATACGATTTCTTATTTACGTTCAAGTTCTAATAGAAATTTCTGGGGAATATCAAAAGATTTAGATACAAAAGATATTTTGATTAAAAAATCTTATTTTTCTGTAGATGCAAGAAAGTACGATACTGACTTTGGTGATGTTAGTATAAAAGATAAACAAAGTTCTTATTCTAGATTATCTTATTACATTAATTTTTCAAGAAATTATATTCCTTATACGTTTAAGTTTTTAATTCCGATTATTATTATTCTAAGTTTAGCTTACTTAGTGTTTTTTATACCAGCACAATCCTTGGAATTAGCTTGTAGTCTTACTGTTACATCTCTATTAGCTGCAATTGCTTTTCAATGGACTATTTCAGATGATTTACCGAATATAGGTTATTTAACTACAGTTGATAGGATATTTTATTTAGCTTATTTATTAATTATGCTTGCAATGCTTCAGACAGTTTGGACATACAACCTAGTTAAAAATGACAAAGAAAAACTAGCTATTAAATTAGAAATAATTGGTAGATGGGTATACCCAATTCTCTTTATTGGATTCACATTGTTTTTTATTCTTAAGGGAATTTATTACGTACCAAAAATTTAATTGTAAAGGCTAATTAATTTTAATTAACCAATTAAATTTTTTATCATTTCATGTAAATAATAGCTTGATGCTTTAATACAATTTTAAATAAAGTAAAATTGTATTAAAGCATTCTTTATTTTAGTTGGAAACAAAAATTAAAAGATTTCAGTTACATTTTTAATGAATCTAGAATTTGTTAAATAATATTTACTGATTTTTTTGGTCTATTTTCTTAATTATTTTCCAAAAATAGAATTGAAAAGGGGATGTTTGATTTTGTATTTATATTTTATATAATCAATAAGATACGCTAACCCAATATATATTAATGTAAAAAACAAGGTACTAATATAAAAGTCATCAATTAAATCATATACTTGTGTAAATAAAACATGGTAGATGGAAAGGTGAAAAGCATATAGAAAAAGGCTTGACTTTCCTAGTTTAATTAAAGGAATGAATATTTTTGAAGAGTAGTTTAGCTGTAAACTAAAAATAATAATAATCCATCCGAAAGAGAGTAATAAATAACTGTAATTGAAAGGATAAAATACTTCAACTGCAAATTCTCTTAAAAAAGCAGTTTGATTGAGGTGTATTAAAAATAAACCGATTAAAAATGAAATTACTCCAATATAAATCAATTTATTGAAACGAAACGCTTCATTTTTAACTAAGTAACCAAAAATGACTATCGAAACCCAAGGAAAAATTGGAAACCATCCATCAAAAAATAAATTTTTAGTTAGGGTTAAAATACTAAAATCATTGAGTTGTGATAATGTAGGCTCTTTCAGATTGTAATCATAAAAACCGATTCCTTGATATACAAAAGCCGTAATGAGTATAAGGAGAATAAATCCTGTTAAAAAAGTCGTATTCATTTTTGACCAAAGTGGAAATAATACAACTGAAAATCCGATAAGATATAGTACATCAAATGAATAAAAGGGTACAATATCCCAAACAAAAAGATCAATAAGTGCAGCACAAACCAGAATAAAAAGTCCTTTTTTCAAAAATGGTAATGTAAGTCCTTTTTTTAAATTGAAACCAACTAAAAAAAGAAAAAGTGGAGCTGACAATGAACAAATTATTCTAAATAGTGTGTTTGAGTTTAAGTAATCATTTTCAACATAAGGTGCTGAATGTGCAAAGAACATTAATATAATTGCAAAACCACGAATTACATCTGTTTTAACATCTCTATTTATCACTTTGTTTTTATTTGTTAGTGACAAAAGTAATATTAAA
>CALPVI020000259.1 GCA_943326975.2 Actinomyces viscosus
AAGAAGAATCAAAGATGATAGAGTTCCTAATTTCAAAGAACAAGAAGATTTTTATGTATCAACGTTAAGTCCTCAGGGAAGATGGGGAGTAGCTTCACCAATGCCTCCAAATGTAAATACTGTTTTGAATGAGGGTGCTCCTACGATCAGTGCAGATGGTCGTTCACTTATTTTCGTTGCTTGTTCGGATCAATCAGGAGATAACAATTATGGAGAAGGAAGAATTGGAAAAGGGAGTTGTGATTTATTTTACACAAAAAAAATGGGAAGAAATTGGTCTTCTCCTACAAATGTTAGTGGCGCTGTAAATTCAGGAACTTGGGAAAGTCAACCTTCTTTATCTGCTGATGGCAAAACTTTGTATTTCATTCGACGCGTAAGTAGAAAAGGTGAACAACCAAATTCAGATATTTTTGTTTCGCATCTGCTAAATGATGGAATTACATGGGGAACACCTGAGCGATTACCTAACAATATTAATTCTCCTGTTGAAGAAGAGTCTGTATTGATTCACCCTGATGGTAAAACATTGTATTTTGCTTCAAGAGGACATATTGGAATGGGAGGTTCAGATTTATTTGTTTCTCGTTTACAAGCTGACGGAAAATGGGGGAATCCTGAAAACTTAGGTTTCCCAATTAATACAAAATCAGACGAAAACTCTTTAATGGTTTCCCCAGATGGTGAGATTGGTTTTTTTGCATCTGACAGAGAAGGCGGATATGGAAAATTAGATATCTACTATTTTGAAATGCCTGAAAAATTAAGACCTACAAAAACCTTGTATTTTGAAGGATTAGTTTTTGATGCTTTAACAAGAAAACCAATCTCAGGAAAATTCCAATTAATTGATTTAAATACGGGTAAAGAAGTTATTATATCTGAAGCGGATAAAGTTACAGGTGAATTCATGGTTTCACTTCCATTAAACAAAGACTACGCATTAAACGTTTCATATCCAGGGTATAATTTCTTTTCGCAAAACTTCAACATGACAAATCCTGATGGTCTAGAAGCAATACACATGGATGTACCTATGATTCCAACTTCAAGCGAACTTCCAACTGTTTTAGAAAATGTTTTCTTTGATTTAGGTAAAGCTTCACTTAGACCAGAATCATCTGTTGAATTAAATAAATTGAGAGATTATTTAGTATTAAATCCTACTTTAAAAATTGAATTGGGTGGACATACCGATACAAGAGGTGATGCTACTGAAAATATGACTTTATCTGAAAATCGTGCGAAAGCAGTATATGAATACTTAATTACGCAAGGAATTACAACTGAAAGATTAGCTTACAAAGGATATGGTGAAACAGTGAATAGAATATCTGATAACGAAATTGCCAAATTAACTTCGGATAAAGAAAAAGAAGCTGCACATCAAAAAAATCGTAGAACTGAATACAAGATTATTAAATAATAATAAAACTCAACTCGTTTAAGATGCATTTCATTCGATTAATAAGACCAATAAATTTACTAATCATTGCACTGACGATGTTCAGTGCGCGCTACTTTTTAATCGATTACGAAAAAATTTCAGACGCAGAACTTTCATTCAAAGAAGGTGAAAGTTTTGATTTCTTTTTACTTGTTTTCTCCACTATTTTAATAGCAGCAGCTGGAAATATAATCAATGATTATTTTGATGTAAAAGCAGATAGAATTAATAAACCAGAAAAGTTAATTGTAACGAAATACATTAAACGAAGATGGGCAATTATTTCGCATTGGATGCTGAATGTGATTGCTTTCTCAATTGCAATCTACTTAAGCACTCGTAACGATACGTTTTGGTATGTCTTCATTCATTTATTAACGATAAATCTCCTTTGGTTTTACAGTGCTTATTTCAAACGAAAACCAATTATTGGGAATTTTATTATTGCAGGCTTAACAGCTTTAGTAATGATTCTTTGCGGAGTTCATTTTTATTACCATTCGGACATTCAAATTCCAACAAATTTAGACAATATAAATGCATTGAATTTTTGGATAAATAAAATTGTTCAGCACGGAAATTTCATTGTATTAATGGGCTTTTTTGCTTTCGCAAACAATTTTTCAAGAGAAATTATTAAAGATATAGAGGACATTGAAGGTGACGTTGTGTTGGGCGCAAAAACATTTCCGATTATTTATGGCAAACGTAAATCTAAATTATTAGCAATTTTAACCTTGACATTCTCCCCTATTTTCTTTTTTGCTTTTATACAATATCATTTAGGGAATTTTAATGGTCCAATCATTGAAACGTTAAAAGTGTTTTTACCAATCGTTTTAGCTTTAATTTTAAATTTCATTTCAATCATTAATTTGATAAAAGCTCAAAACAAATCGTCTCTAAAACGTTCTGATTTATTTTTAAAAATAGCGATGTTGTTGGGGATTTTACAGCCTTTTTATTGGTTAATTTTAATTTAGATTGGCAAATTACAAATTGCAAATTGACAGATTAATTATGAGTAAAAAATTAATTTTAGGATCTAAGTCACCACGTCGTAAGGAATTGATTGAAGGAATTAACATTCCATTTGAAATCAGAACCAAAGATACGGATGAAAGTTTTCCTTCTGACTTACCTTGTGTTGATGTTGCAGAATATATCGCCAAGAAAAAAGCCGATGCTTTAAAAGCTGATTTACTGGAAAATGAAATTATCTTATGTGCCGACACTGTTGTTATTGTAGATAATAAAATACTTGGAAAACCTGAGAATTTCGATGATGCAAAACAAATGTTGCAATCTCTTTCTAATAAGACACATCAAGTTGTTACTGGCGTTGTGATTACTTCAAGTGTAAAAGAATCTGTTTTTAAAGTCACAACAGATGTGACATTCAAAGAATTAACAAACGAAGAAATCGAATTTTACATCAACAACTATCAACCTTTCGACAAAGCTGGTTCGTATGGCATTCAAGAATGGATTGGATATATCGGTGTGAAAGAATTAAAAGGATCTTATTTTAACGTGGTAGGCTTACCAATTCAGGAAGTTTATTCGGTTTTGAAGGGAGAGTTTCTAAATTAAAATGGTGTCTTCGACTCCGCTCAGACACCATTTTAACTAATATATATTTCAATCAATCGCCTATAAAATAATAGGTAATTGAGCGGAAGTCGAAATTACATTCCCGGCATTCCTCCAGGCATATTTTTCATTTGTTTCATCATTTGCATCATGTTCTTCGGATTACTCATCATTTTCATCATTTTCTTCGTATCCTCAAACTGTTTCATTAACTTATTCACTTCTTGAATATTTGTTCCTGAACCTGCGGCAATTCTATTTTTACGTTGAACATTAATCAATGCTGGATTTGACCTTTCTTTTGGAGTCATTGAAGTAATAATTGCTTCTAAATGTTTGAAAGCATCGTCTTTGATCTCAACATCTTTCATTGCTTTCCCCATTCCTGGAATCATTCCCATCAAATCTTTTACATTCCCCATTTTTTTCACTTGTTGCAATTGCGCCAAGAAATCGTTGAAGTCAAATTGATCTTTAGAAATTTTCTTTTGAAGTTTTCTAGCTTCTTCTTCGTTGTAATGCTCTTGCGCTAATTCAACCAAAGAAACAACATCACCCATCCCTAAGATACGATCAGCCATTCTTTTAGGGTAGAAAACGTCTAGCGCATCCATTTTCTCACCAGTACCTACAAATTTGATTGGCTTATCAACAACAGTTTTGATTGTCAACGCAGCACCACCTCTTGTATCACCGTCTAACTTCGTTAAAACAACTCCGTCAAAATTAATTTTATCATTGAAGGCTTTCGCTGTATTTACAGCATCTTGACCTGTCATAGAATCCACAACAAACAATGTCTCAGAAGGATTAATCGCTTCTTTCACCCTTGCT
>CALPVI020000260.1 GCA_943326975.2 Actinomyces viscosus
AATGGGAAATTTCATTAGACGGCAGTATTTTTAGTTATTACAATAATCCACCATTAATAAACAATAATGATAAAGTTTTATATGTAACTGTTTTTAATGAGGATTTTGCATCTTGTCCAGGCTACGGACAAGACACTTTCCCAATTACATATGCTATTAATATTAAAAAAGGGAAAATCATTTGGAAACAAGAAGTAAAATACAAAAATTAGTCAACTATTTAAATTTTCAATCCATTCAAAAAATTGCGACCTATTTCAATGGAAGATTAGTGATTACCTCAGATTATATTGAGACAGATAATTGTATGGTTAGTCGTGAAAGAGGAGCCGAGTTTAAAAAATGGTTGGATCAATAATTTTAATATATTTTTATATTCTAAAAAGCATTACTTTTAATTATAAATTTTGAGCAAAATGAAAACAGCATTAATTACAGGAGCATCTAGTGGAATTGGTTATGAATTAGCAAAAATTCACGCTGAAAAAGGTGGAAATTTAGTGTTAGTTGCTCGAAATAAAGCAAAATTAGATGAATTAAAAGTTGAGTTGGAAAAACAATTCAATGTTTCAGTTTATACGATTGGAAAAGATTTATCTGTTGTAGATGCTGCTTTAGAAGTATTTAATGAAACTACTGAAAAAGGAATTCAAGTTGATTACTTAATCAACAATGCTGGTTTTGGAGAATACGGAATGTTTTCTGAAACAAGTTGGGAAAAAGAACACCAAATGATAAATTTGAATATCACAGCGTTGACTCAATTAAGCAAATTGTATTTGAAAGACATGTTGAAACGCAAAAGTGGAAAGATTATGAATGTTGCTTCCACTGCAGCATTTGTTCCTGGCCCAACGATGGCTGTTTACTGTGCTACTAAACCTTATGTTTTGAGTTTTTCAGAAGCTTTAGATAATGAAGTCAGAGAATTCGGTGTGACTGTAACAGCGCTTTGTCCTGGAGCTACTGAAAGTGGTTTTATGGCAGCAGCATCAGCTGAAAACAGTTCGTTATTCAAAGGAAAAAAATTACCAAGTTCTAAAGAAGTAGCTGAATATGGTTACAATTCAATGATAAATGGGAAACCAGTTGCGATTCATGGCTTTATTAATCAAGCTTTAGCATTCTTTGTGAGATTAATGCCAAGAAAATTAGTGGTAAAAGTGAGTAGAAAGGTAATACAATAATTACCTTTTCCATGCTCTTGTCATTTCTCGTTTTCCCGGAGGACCTGGTAAAGGTTCAATGGTAAAACCAACTGCTTTTAAATCTCTCTTTACCTGACCTTTAGCACAATAAGTAACTAAAAAACCACCTTGCTTAATTGAATCATACATTTTTTGGAATAATTCCTTTGACCACATTTCGTCTTGTGCACGTGGACCAAAAGCATCGTAATACACAATATCAAAAAAAGCTTGAGGCATTTCTTCATTTTGAAGTTCTCCTTTGATTTTTTTTAATGAAAAATTGGCATTTATTTCAACTAATTTATTCCATTCAGATTCATGTATAGATAAATACAAATCTGAAAATTGTTCTCCCATCAAATTTTTATAGTCCAATTCTATAATTTCATCTATCTGAACAGGAAATGCTTCGATTCCGAAGTAATTAACTTTTAAACCTAATTCACCAGCTTTAATTGCTGTTAAAAAAGCATTCAGACCAGTACCCAATCCCATTTCAAAAATGGAAATTTCAGTTTGATTAGCTAAACTATTTAAACCATTTTCAATAAATACATGATTCGCTTCTTGGAGTGCACCATGCGAAGAATGATAATTTTCATCTAAATCAATTATTCGGATTGTCTTTGAACCATCTGCTGTTATAACTACCTCTCTTTTCATACTACTTTTTTAAATAAAAAAGGCTGTCCATACAGACAGCCTTTCATATACTTAAATTATTATTAAGCCTCTTGTAACTTGATTAAGTTCAATGCAGAACCTGCTTTGTACCATTCAATTTGTTGATCGTTGTATGTATGATTCAATGAGATATTCTCTTTTGTACCATTTTCATGAACGATTTCTAATGTTAAAGGTTTACCTGGCGCAAATTCTTTTAAATCAATAAAATTGAAAACATCGTTCTCTAAAATTTTATTGTAATCTTCTTCATTTGCAAATGTTAAACCTAACATTCCTTGTTTTTTCAAATTTGTTTCGTGAATACGTGCAAACGATTTCACAATCACTGCTTTTACTCCTAAATGTCTTGGTTCCATAGCAGCATGTTCTCTTGAAGAACCTTCACCGTAATTATGATCACCAACAACAACAGATGCAACAGCTGCAGCTTTGTAAGCTCTTTGAACTGCTGGTACTTCACCATAAACACCTGTCAATTGGTTTTTAACTTCATTTGCTTTTCCATTGAAAGCATTTACAGCACCAATCAACATGTTATTAGATATATTATCTAAATGTCCTCTGTATTTCAACCATGGTCCCGCCATAGAAATATGGTCAGTTGTACATTTACCTTCAACTTTAATTAATAATTTAGCATCAGTAATGTTTTCACCATTCCATAAATCGAAAGATTCTAATAATTGTAAACGAGAAGAATCTGGAGCAACAGCTATTTCTACAGAAGAACCATCTTCAGCAGGTGCTTGATACAATGGATCTTCAACATCAAATCCTCTTGGAGGTAATTCCCAACCTGTTGGAGCATCTAATTTTACTTGTTCACCTTTGTCGTTAGTTAATGTATCAGTTAATGGATTAAATCCTAAATCACCAGCAATTGCTAAAGCAGCAACAATTTCAGGAGAAGCAACGAATGCATGTGTATTTGGATTACCATCAGCTCTTTTAGAGAAGTTACGGTTGAATGAGTGAATAATTGAGTTTTTCTCTTGTTTTTCAGCTCCCGCTCTATCCCACTGACCAATACAAGGTCCACAAGCATTTGTAAAAACTTTTGTTCCAATTTTTTCGAAAGTATCAATAATACCATCTCTTGCGATTGTATATCTTACTTGCTCAGAACCTGGATTAATTCCGAATTCAGCTTTTGGTAATAAACCTTTTTCGATTGCTTGTTTAGCGATTGAAGCTGCTCTTGACATATCTTCGTAAGAAGAGTTTGTACAAGAACCTATTAATCCCCATTCAATTTTCATTGGCCAATCATTCGCTGTAGCTTCGGCTCTCATTTTAGAAACTGGAGTTCCTCTATCTGGCGTAAAAGGACCATTGATTTGAGGCTCTAATTCAGAAAGATTGATTTCAATCACTTGATCAAAATATTTCTCTGGATTTTCATAAACCTCTTTATCACCTGTTAAGTGTTCAGCAATTGCATCAGCAGCATCTACAACTTCTTGACGACCTGTAGCAGCTAAATAACGTCTCATTGAATCGTCGTATCCAAAAGTTGAAGTTGTCGCTCCAATTTCAGCACCCATGTTACAAATAGTACCTTTTCCTGTACAAGATAAAGAAATAGCTCCTTCACCAAAATATTCAACAATTGCACCTGTACCGCCTTTTACAGTTAAGATATCAGCTACTTTTAAAATAACATCTTTAGGTGAAGTCCAACCGTTTAATTTACCTGTTAATTTGATACCGATTAACTTAGGAAATTTCAATTCCCAAGCCATTCCTGCCATAACATCAACAGCATCAGCACCACCAACACCAATAGCAACCATACCTAATCCACCTGCATTTACAGTATGTGAATCAGTTCCAATCATCAAACCACCAGGGAATGCATAATTTTCTAAAACTACTTGGTGAATAATACCAGCTCCTGGTTTCCAAAAACCAATACCATATTTATTAGAAATAGAAGATAAGAAGTTAAAAACTTCATTATTTTGATTGATAGAATCTTGTAAATCTTTTGTAGC
>CALPVI020000261.1 GCA_943326975.2 Actinomyces viscosus
AGTAAAGGCTATATAACTTCGATTCAAATTAAACAATTCAAAAATTGAAAAAAAGAAAGTTAGCATTTTGTCTTTATCAGAATAAGAATCAAATTCAGAGTTTTCGTTAATAATCGTTTGTACATTTTCAATAAACTTAACCCAAATTCTTTCCTTAATAACTTTTATCGAAGCAAAATACTGATAGAAAATTTTTTCCTCAATCGCGTGCGTTTTACAAAAAGAAAATACATTTAAAGGGTCTTTTCCATTTTCTAAAACATCTTCCATATAAAGTGTGATGATAGCATTTTCATCTATTGTCATATTTTGATTACTTTCTTCCATTTTATATATTTTATGTTATTTCTATAAATATACGAATTATTGTTTAATGAAAAATTATTTTTATTAAACAATAATTCTTTTTACCCAATCGTTTTCTTGTGAAGAAGTGTATAATTCATGGAAGTTTCAAATGTTTATTGATTTTTTATTGTTTAAGTTTTGTATTGATGAGTTTTGTCTAACTTTGTCTTATGAAATGGTTGAGTGAACGTATTAGTTTTAATGAGGATAATCAAAAAGTAACATTTGTTATTTATCCTGAGAATAAAGGATGGATTAAGTCGCTTATGGGGGCATGGTTTGCAATGTGGATTGCAATAGGAGTAACAATATCGTGGGTATTATTGACTTTGAAAATGACAGAAAATGAACGTGTATTCTTATATGTTTTTATGGCTTTTTGGTTATATTACGCTTTTAAAGTAGGGAGGTCCTTATTTTGGACATTATGGGGAAAGGAGTTGATTAAAATTAATGAAACTTCTTTTACATATAAAAAATCGATTAAAAACTATGGAAAGGCAACTCCATACTATTTAGAGAATATTAAAAAAATCAGAACATTTCAACCAAAAGATAGATCTTTACAGTCTGTTTGGGAAGCATCTCCTTGGGTAAGAGGAGGTGAAAGATTAGAATTTGATTATATGGGGAAAGTAATACGATTTGGTAGAAAGTTGGAAGAAAAGGAGCAAAAATTGTTTTTTAATTTATTGACGAAGAAAATAGATGAGAAACTTAGAAAATTGAAATAAAAAAAAAACTCGACTAAATTTAGTCGAGTTTTTTTTAATATTCATCTTCGTTGAAAAGAAAATCTTCACGAGAAGGGTAATCTGGCCATATATCTTCTATACTTTCATATATATCACCTTCATCTTCTAAATCTTGTAAATTTTCAACTACTTCTAAAGGTGCACCTGCTCTAATTGCGAAATCTATTAATTCGTCTTTTGCCGCTGGCCAAGGCGCGTCTTCTAGATAAGATGCTAATTCTAATGTCCAATACATTTCTTTAGTATTTAAGTTTATTTTTCTGCAAAAGTAATTTTTATTTCAAACTATGCAAATGAAAGTTGAAAAACTTTATTTTATTTCATAATTATTTAACATTCAAGGAGTGTTAAATCATCTAAGATTCCTACATTCGTGGTTTCCAAGGTTGCTCTTCTACATTTAAGTCTTTTGTTATTTTTCTAGATAAAACAAACAAATAATCACTTAAACGATTGATGTATTTACAGATAATCTCATTTACATATTCAGTTGCATGTAAATCGACAATTACACGTTCGCCTCTTCTGCAAATACATCTTGCAATATGACAAAAGGAAACAGTAGTATGTCCACCAGGTAAAACGAAAAATTTCATTTCAGGTAGTTCTTTATCCATTTCATCCATAGCATTTTCTAAAAATTCCACATCAGATTCGTGTAAATCAGGAATTTTCATTGAAGATTTTTCAGGATCAGCAGCTAAGCTTGAGCCAATTGTAAACAATCTATCTTGAATTTCAATTAATTGAGTTTTATATAGCGAATCAATATTTTGATCACGAATTAGACCAACATAGGAGTTTAATTCATCAATTGTTCCATAAGCTTCAATTCGTAAACTACTTTTTGAAACTCTTGTTCCTCCAATTAATTGTGTTGTTCCTGAATCTCCTTTTTTAGTATATACTTTCATTTTTTATATTCATTTAGTTTGTAGAGTTGTTCTTTTAATTCTTGTAAACGCATATTTTTACTTTGTTGACGAATATTTTTTGCCGTTTCGGTGTAGAATTGATGTTTATTTTCTAAATAATCAATCTGTCTAGTTAACCATTGTTCATCATTTAGTTCTAGGCCATAATTTGCCAATTCTATTCTTAATTTATTTGAAACAGCATAATAATCAGCTCTTCCAAAATAATCATGATCAGAATCATTTATTATTTGATCTAAAATGGTTGTTTTAGGAAAAGAATGAACTGTAGATTGAATTATATTTGCAATTGCTTCAATTTGTTCAAAGGAATATCCGAATTTAGGTAGGTTTATTCTAGCTAATTTGATAGCAACTTCTTCATTGTTTTCATTTTTAAGTATAAATCCTGTGTCATGATAAAGAGCAGCTGTTTGAAGTAGCATAATTTCTTCACTATTTAATCCTTCAATTTTAGCATAACGTAAAGCGGCTTTTTCAACATTAAGTGTGTGATTCAAATCGTGATAAACAACCTCCTCAGGCAATGAGGATTTTAATAGATTTATTACATCTTTTCGCATGTGTTCAATATCTACTTTACCTAATTGACATTTATCTAAGAGTTCACTTGAGGCTAATTTACCTTCATTGTAGAAACTATACTCCAATTTTAATTTTTCAATAAGATACATTTCAATATCACCACCTCTTTTTTTTATTTCTATTTTGCCACGACTTTTTATTTCAAAATATTTTTCAATTTGTTGAGCAATTACATTAGTAATATTAATCGTACTTGAAAGTGCACTTTGTTCTGCTCTAGAAGCAATATTGACAGTGTCTCCCCACACATCAAAACTAAATTTTTTAGTACCTATAATACCAGTTACAAGTGGTCCTTGATGGATGCCAATTCGAATTTCCCAAAAATCTTGTTTCATAGCTAAAGCCAAGGTTTTTTCATTAATCATGAAATCACGAATTTCTAAAGCTGCTAAACAGGCTCTAATGGCTGGTTCAGAATTATTTTCAGTAACCCCTCCCAATACCATATAAGAATCACCAATTGTTTTTATTTTCTCTAAATTATATTTTCCAATAATTTCATCAAAACGAGTAAAATAATGCTCCAATTTTTTTAGTAATTGCATGGGATTAATTTTACTTGCTTTCTTTGAGAAATTAACAAAATCAGTAAACAAAACAACTCCTTTTTCAATTCTTTTAGGAGAAAATTTTCCTTTCGAATCTAAATCTTGTAATACGTTTTCTGGAAAAATATTACTTAATAAGAGATTGATTTTTTGATCCTTATAAAAAAGAGCTTTGTAAACTTCAATTTTAGCTTGAATCAAATTTGGATTGAAAGGTTTAGTTATAAAATCGATAGCACCTTCATTTAATCCTTTTATCATTTTAGCTCCAGCGTACAAATCTTTTGACAATACAATGATATATACACTTTTTATTAAGCTTGTTTCTTTGATGGTTTTAAAAATTTCCTGACCTGTAAATGATGAACAATCAATATTGATGATAATAATACCAATTTCTTTTTTCTTTAAAGTTGGTATTGCTTCTGAAATAGTATGAGCAGATAAGATATTATTGTCATTTTTCCCCAAAATACCTTTCAGTCCTTTATGGGTTTTATCGTCCTCATCTATAACTAATATATTGATATACTTTTCCATCTCATTGAATGATTAAATAAAAATAAGTATTTAAATCAATAGATGAACTTATTGTTAAAATATTCTTTGTTAAGTAGTGGTTAATTGTTTGTTTTTTTAAAATCAATATGAATATGATCA
>CALPVI020000262.1 GCA_943326975.2 Actinomyces viscosus
CAATACATGGATACTTTCATCCATTGAATTGGCGAAAATCATTATATGGCTTAATTCTATTACCATTCATCTTAATAATTGCCTACGCATATCAACCTTTTGGTTTATGGTTTTGTATTGCAGCTCATTTCTCTTACGATTTCGTTTTATTTCTATCTATGTCGGGAGAAAAAGAAGATTAATTATCTTTTTTTAACGAAACGAATCTGAAAAACATAAACTTTCAACGTTGTTAAACTTAAATTTGGTACGAAGTTTGAATTGTTCATTTTGTTAAACCCTAAAAATTAGAAATATGAAAATCGTAAAAATTGGTTTTGTAGCTGCGGCGCTTTTGTTTACAACCATAACTTTTGGTCAAAAAACTAAATTATCTCCAGAAGAAAGAGCTACCAAAAAAACTGAAACTATGTCGAAACAATTGCTTTTATCCCCTGAACAAAAAGCAAAAGTCTTAGAATTAAATAAAAGTGTAGCACTTAAAAATGAAGAAATCAGAAAAAGTACTTCTATTTCAAAAGATCAAAAAGAAATTGCGATTAAAGAAAATCATAAAGTCAGATCTGAGACTCTAAATACTATTCTAAATGAAGAGCAATTGAAAAAACAAGCGGAATTAGAAAAATTAAGAGCTGAAAAAATAAAACAAAGAAAGGAACTTAATGATAAAGCTAAATCAAAAAAAGGGAAAGTTCAAAAAATTACTGAAGAAGTTGAAAATTTAGAAGAAGAGTTATAAATCAAATGAGAGGCTGTTTAGGAGACAGCCTCTTTTTTATTGCTTAATTATTTTTTCTGTATAAATAGTTAAACGATCTATTACTTTTAAGAAATAAATCCCTTGCTCAAAATCAGTTAAATCAATCGTTTTTTCAAGTAGCAAATTTTCTTTCGTTTGAATTTTTTCAGACAAAACAAAGCTCCCTTTTGCGTCTGTAATCACTAATTCACCTTCACTTGAATTCAAACGAGCTTGAATTTTTATACTACCAATTACAGGATTAGGATAAACATTCCATAATTTTGAATCATCCCCGAAACTACTTACCTCTGCAATCTTATCACATGGACTAACAACTATTGAATCCGAACTATTTCCACAACCATCATTTACAATTACATTGTAGGTAGCAAATGAATTTACAAATAGAATTTGTGTTGTATCAGAAGTATTCCAATTGTAATGATATGCAGCTGATGAATTAGCATTTAACTCAACAGGTAAAGTACATGTAAAAAGCGTATCCCTACTAAAAATTGAATAATTTGTAATAAACTCATCTGCTCCAATCGTAGGAATTGTTTTTCTTTGATTGCTATCAATATCATATTGAAGCGCAATAAAAGCGGAACCATTTTGTAAAAAAGGTTGATTACAAACAACATGTAAATCATTTTTTTCATCTATAAACTGAACATCTTTTAAATTTGAGTTTTTTTCTTTACCAGTAGCTTTTTGCCAATCCATCAAAGAGACATAATTCATTCCAGTAAATTGATCATTTACAAAACTGGATTTCAAAGTATCAAAAAGGTATATATTATTTAAACTAGCTCCTAATGCACTAACATTTGATATTTTAAATATACTACCTACATAAGATGTTGAATCTACATTTATTAAATTGTTTACAAATTGATTGTTCACACTTCCATTACCAAATTCAATAATCGGATTATTTAAATTGCTGGTTTGATTAGCGAATGTATTATGTGCAAATAAAACATTGCGAATTGATCCTCCATAAACAAACTGATTAAAGCCTGAAAAGAAATTATTGTAAATTCTTCCTTGGTTTACTTTATCTAATGCTATTGCATTCGCTTCTTTTGTTACATAAAATTGGTTACCAGCTATTTCTAAAGAATCTACTTTTGTAATATTTAATCCATTTAGAAAGTTAGTTGTGCTATTTACCTTTAATAAATTGTTTTTAAATTCTAGTTGTCCAGTAATATTTTCTACTATTACGCCATATTCTACAGGATTTAAAAATGCATTTTCATTTACAATCACTTTATTTACAAAACTACTTGCACCATCTAAACTAAGCGAATGCAAATAACCCAGTCCACCTTGCGCTGTATCCATTTTATTATTCGTGAAAACGAAATTTTGACCAACATTGTTAATTTTCACAAGTGTTGCATTTATTGTTTGATCAGATGATGAAATTGTATTATTATGAATCAATGAATTTTGAACTCCTCCTCCATTTGCCGTAAAAGTAATGATGTTTGAAGGTGCCACAATTTCATTGTTTTTTAAGACTATGTTAGATAATTTTGAAAAGTCACTATACAATTGTAAACCTTCACCAGAAGAATTCGAAGAATCTGCTATGATTCGATTGTTTTCAATTAAAACTGAAGAAATATCTTGATTGTTCTGAGTAATACTAATTCCGTATGTTGCGCCTAATATTTCTGTATTTGCAACATGGAAATTTGAAAAACCTCCATATGTTCCTGCATATAATATAGCAGCATCCGATTTTCCTTGAAGGAAGGAATTGTCTATATCTAAACCATTTAAACCGCTTAAAGGCGTTAATTTAAGCCCTGTCTCGCCATGTAATGATGATGCATGAATAACTGAGTTCTTAATGCTTGTGTTTAAACCATCCATGAAAACAGCACTGCTTTTGGATGAGCTGAAAATTGAATTAAAAAGAAATACTTTATTGATTTCATTGTATTCATTTTCAATATACAAGCCTTCTTTAAAAGATTGAATTTTCGAATTACTTACAACCAAACTATCAATACCAAACTTACTTTTCACATGAAGACCAACGTATCCATTAAACGATGAATTTATTATTTGGCAATCCGTTATTTTATTCAAATTATTCTGAATTAAGAAAGCATCCACACAACAAATTGATGAATCTATCACATTTGAAGTTAATTGATCTATTTTCACCTTGTTTATCTCGCCTTTATCCGCAAAAATAGAGACTGCACCTTTAGGAGATTGAATAGTATCAGCTTGCATTTGAACATCGATTATACCAGCTAATCCTTTTAAATAATAAGCATAATTTGCTGTAGAATAAAGTTTTGATCCTGTTAAGTAAACTGACCTCAATGGTTGATTCGTAGCTGCAATGTATACACCAAAATTTTCAGCATGAAGATCAATGTTTTCTAATTTGATTAAACTTGTTTCTTCGTTACTACTAATATAAATTCCATAGCCATTGATTTCATTTATCACAATATCTTTTATCAAAATGCTTCTTACTTTCGTTCCATTCGCTTCAATATGAATACCATCATTCATAAAAGTATTTGATGGAAAATCTCCAGATATACTTGAATTTCTTATCGTAATGTTTTCAACCCATTCATTTGAAAAAATTGAGATAGGTGTATTCGAAGATTCCAAGGTACAATAAGAAATAATAATATTTTTAACTAAAGCATTTGCACCTTCTAAATAAATTGCTGTTTCTGAACTAATTACTTTTAAACCTGAAAGTGTAATATTTTGCGCTGAAGAATCTGCATAAATATAATTTGCCTGAAAAAGAACCGTATATTGATTATTAAGCAAGGACAAATTCGAAATATTAACTGCATCTATACGAAAACCTACATCCGTTAAAAATGTAGAATTAGAGATGGTTACATTGTTAAATGCTTTGGTACTTCCAACCGATTGAATCCCATAATTTGAACCCGTTTGTTGAATAAACTTACAATTATCTATTAAACAATCCGATGTTTCAGTTAATGTTATAAATGCATTTGTTGCAGATGAAGATGATTTAAATGAAATATACTTCACCTTTACATAGGGTATTCGAATGTCAAACACCACTGA
>CALPVI020000263.1 GCA_943326975.2 Actinomyces viscosus
AATAAACAAGGCCATTTTTTTTTGTTTGGTAATGTTTTAATTAATTCTCTAGCTTCTTCTACTGTTGAACATAAGAAGGGCTCGTAACCAATCTGAGCTAAATATTATACAGCGATGTCAGCAAAAGTGATAAGATGTAAATCTTCACTTAGTTTAGGGAAAAATATATCTCTGTTTTCTCCAAATATACAACTCATCAAACAAAGCTCACCCGATTCTTGAGGTGTTACAAAGTATCTTTTAATATCATTGGGAGCAACAATTGGTTGTCTTTTTTGAATTCGTTGATTGAAACCGTGTAATAATGAACCATCAGAAAAAGCAACATTGGCAAATCTTGCTGTTGAAATTGCTATTTCTTTGCTTTTTCGCATCAAAAACATTTCCATGATTCGCTTTGATGCACCCATCATGTTTACAGGATTCGCAGCTTTATCTGTTGAAACACAAAAATATTTTTTCGTTCCTTTTTTTATAGATTGTTGAATGGTTTTGTCTGTATTAAAGATATTTACATCAATCATTCGCATTAAAGTAAATGGATCTTTTTCACTTCTAACATGTTTTAATGCTGATAAATTTAACACATAATCAAATTTTCCATCAGCCTCAATAAATGCATCATATTCAATTGAACCAATATCTAATGCAAAAGTTTGAAAATCACCATCTATATACCCATATGAACTTCTTATATCTCTAACCAATTCAACCATGTTGTTTTCACTAATGTCAACAACGTGAAGTTTTTTAGGGTTTCTTTTAAAAATTTCTTTTGTAACTGCTTGACCAATTGATCCAGCTCCTCCAATTACTAAAAAAGTTGAATTAGATACAATATTCCTTAATTCATAATCATATTTTTCAATATCATGCGTGAATAATGCTTTATCTCTTCCTATTAAACTTAAAATATTCAAAACAAATCAAAAATTAATTATTAAAATATCCCCAATACCAATCAACAGCCTCTTTTAATCCTTGTTGTAGATTGTGAGAAGGTCTATATCCTAAAATACGTTTTGCTTTTTCAATCGAAGCCAAAGAGTGGGGGATATCACCTAATCTTTCTGGTCCATGGATTATTTCTACTTTTCCAATTTCAGGATTAAATTCTTTTAAGTATTCTTTTAAAAGAGTTGTCATTTCCAATAAATTTGCTCTTTCACCAACTGCAGTGTTAAAAACAGAACCAATCGCTTCTGGATTTGATGTTGTAGCAGCTAAATGATTCATTTGAATCACATTTTCAATATAAGTGAAATCTCTTGAATTTGTTCCATCACCATTGATTGTAGGTGATTCTAAATTCATTAATAATTGTGTGAATTTTGGAATTACAGCTGCATAAGCTCCATTTGGATCTTGTCGTCTTCCATATACATTGAAATATCTTAATCCAATTGATTCAAAACCGTACGTTTTATAAAATACATCGGCATACAATTCATTGACATATTTTGTGATCGCATAAGGTGATAAAGGTTTTCCTATTATTTCTTCAACTTTAGGTAGGTTAACAGAATCTCCATAAGTTGAAGAGCTTGCAGCATATACAAAACGTTTCACTTTTGCATCACGTGCAGCGACTAGCATATTAAGAAACCCATTTATATTTACTTCATTACTCGTTATTGGATCATTGATAGATCTTGGTACAGAACCTAATGCAGCTTGATGTAAAACGATATCAACATTATCAACGGCTTTTTTACAAGTATTTAAATCTCTAATATCACCTTCAATCAAAGTGAAATTTGAATTTGATAGAAATGGTTCAATATTTTCTCTTTTTCCAGTTGCAAAATTATCTAAGCATTTAACAATATTATTATTGTTAAGTAAAGATTCACATAAATTTGAACCTATGAAACCAGCTCCACCTGTAACGAGTACTACTTTATTTTTTATCATCTAAAACAAAATTGTTTTAATTTCCATTTAAATATTGGTTGTAAACGAGTTCAATTCCTTCTTTTAAATTGATTTTATGTTTCCAACCTAATTGATGCATTAAACTTACATCTAATTGTTTTTTATAGGTACCATCTGGTTTCGTTGAATCCCAGATAATTTTACCTTTATAATTAACAATTTTCTTTACAACTTCAGCTAAATCGAAGATAGTTAAATCTTCACCAGTACCAATGTTGATATGTGTTTGATTTAATTCGTTGTATAATTGAATAGAACTTACATTTAACATCGTATGAACACAAGCTTCAGCCATATCATTGACATGTAAAAATTCACGATATACTTTCCCCGAACCCCATAGAGTTATTGATACTTCGCTTTCATTTAATTGAATTCCATATTTGGAAAGTATAGCTATAATTTCATTTTCAGAATTAGTACCTTTAATACCTTCTATTGGATTTTTTTCTAAATCATTTTTTATTTCAACCCAATTATTTTCCATTAAAGATTTTCCTAAATGAAACTTACGAATCAATGCTGGTAAAACATGGCTTTTTTCTAAATCGTAATTATCATTTAGACCATATAAATTGGTTGGCATGACAGAAATAAAATCTGATTGATATTGTTTGAAATAGCTTTCACACATTTTTATTCCTGCAATTTTAGCAATTGCATACGGCTCATTTGTTTGTTCTAATTCTCCTGTTAAAAGGTATTCTTCTTTTAAAGGTTGAGGTGCATTTTTAGGATAGATACATGAACTACCTAAAAACAATAATTTTTTAACGCCAAATTTATAAGCAGAATGAATCAAATTATTTTGAATCATCAAATTTTCATAAATGAACTCAGCTCGATAAACATTGTTTGCTACTATTCCACCCACTTTTGCAGCAGCAACAAAAACATAAGCAGGTTTTTCGTTTTGAAAGAATTCTTCAACAGCAGATTGATTTTTTAAATCTAATTCATTTGAAGTTTTATAAACTATTTTTGAATAACCTAACGATTGAAGTCTTCGAACAATTGCAGAACCAACCATTCCTCTATGACCAGCAACGTATATTTTATCTTGAAGATGCATTATTCAAAATAATTTTTCATGGTATAACCACCTTCTTTCAAGAAAATTTCTTTTTCCATTAATCGAAGGTCATTTTTCATCATGTCTTTTACTAATTCAGATAATTCATATTCAGGAACCCATCCTAATTTTTCTTTTGCTTTTGTTGCGTCTCCAATCAATAAATCAACTTCTGTAGGTCTAAAATATCGAGGATCTACTGCTAAAACTTCTTTTCCAATTTCTAATTGATAGGAAGGATTTGAACAAGATTTAATATATCCTTTTTCATCAACACCTTCACCTGTGAATTCTAATTCTATACCCACTTCGTTGAATGCCATTTTAACGAAATCTCTTACAGGTGTTGTTTTACCTGTTGCAATTACCCAATCTTCAGGTTGCTCAGCTTGTAAAATCATCCACATCATTCTTACATAATCTTTCGCATGTCCCCAATCACGTTGAGCATCTAAATTACCTAGGTATAATTTGTCTTGAAGATTCATTGCAATTTTAGAAACAGCTCTTGTGATTTTTCTTGTAACAAATGTCTCGCCACGAATAGGTGATTCATGATTAAATAAGATACCATTACAAGCAAAAATATTGTAAGCTTCTCTGTAATTTACAGTAATCCAATAAGCATACATTTTTGCAACTGCATACGGGCTTCTTGGATAAAAAGGTGTTTTTTCTGTTTGTGGAACTGCCTGAACTAATCCGTATAATTCTGAAGTTGAAGCTTGGTAAATTCTTACTTTCTTTTCTAAATTTAAGATACGTATAGCTTCTAATAATCTTAATGTTCCTAATCCATCCGCATTTGCCGTATATTC
>CALPVI020000264.1 GCA_943326975.2 Actinomyces viscosus
AGTTATATCAATAGAGACAATATTAACGAATTAATAAAATCCGCAGGATTATCGGGAGAAATTGGCTTACTTTCAATTGATATAGACGGAAATGATTATTGGATCTGGGACAAAATTGAAATTGTTCAACCACAAGTAGTAATTATTGAAACACATAATGAGTTTGGTTTAAATGATATTATAGTTCCTTACGATCCAAATTACATGTATCCTGGAAAACACCCAATTTATCATGGCGCTTCACCAATAGCTATGACAAAATTAGCGAAAAAGAAAGGATATAGATTAGTTGGCTCAAATGATTTCGGCTATAATTTTATATTCATAAAAAATGGCTTAGTAGAAAATGAAATCCCTGAAGTTTCAATTGAATCCTTGCTGCAACATCCCTCAAATCAAGATGCAGTAAAAAGATTTGAACCAATAAAAGATTGGGAATATATTAATGTTGATTAAGCTTTCAATTTTCTATCTTCTGATGTAATAGCTTTATTTTTATTAGCTAATTGTCCACAAGCCGCGTCAATATCTTTTCCTCGACTTCTTCGTATATTAACTACTAAATTTCTAGCCTCTAAATAAGCTGCAAATGCATTTACATCTTCAATATTTGCTTGTTGAAATCCTCCGTCATCAATAGGATTGTATTCAATAATATTAATTTTACATGGAACACATTTTGAAAATGCGGCTAATTCTTGTGCATCTTCCAATTTATCATTAAAATCCTTAAATATAATATATTCAAAAGTTACTCGGGTTCCTGTTTTATCATAAAAATAACGCAGTGCTTCAGCCAATGTTTCCAAATTATTTGAATCATTTATCTCCATAATTTGACTTCTTTTTTTATCATTTGCTGCATGAAGTGAAAGTGCCAAATTAAATTTCACCTGATCATCACCCAATTGCTTGATCATTTTCGCTATACCCGCAGTAGAAACAGTTATTCTTCTTGGAGACATCCCTAACCCCTCTTCAGAAGTTAACATCTCACATGACTTTACAACATTTTTATAATTCAACAAAGGCTCACCCATACCCATATATACAATATTTGTCAATGGGGTATTGTATCTATTTTCTGCTTGATTTTTTAGATAAACAACTTGATCGACTATTTCACCCGCTGTCAAATTTCTCATCAATTTCAATTTTCCAGTAGCGCAAAAAGTACAAGACAAACTACATCCTACTTGAGAAGAAATACAAGCTGTAGTTCTTGAAGTAGTTGGAATCAATACTCCTTCAACAACCTTCCCCTCTCCTACTGAAAAAGCACATTTTATGGTCTTATCGGAACTAATTTGTTGATCATCTAATTGAATGTGATCTATAAAGAAATGTTGTTCAAGTAAATCACGTAATCCTTTTCCCAGATTACTCATTTCTTCAAAAGTAGCTGCATTCTTTTTCCAAAGCCATTCGTATATTTGTTTAGCTCTGAATCCTTTCTCGTTAAAGCTTTCTAAAGCTTTTTTCAATTCTTCAAGCGATAAACTTCGAATATTTTGTTTTTTTTCTGACATGACTTTTAAATTGCTCACAAATTTACAAAACTCAAAGCAGTCATTAAAGAAAAAGAATGTATTTATTAAATTGGTTTTATTTTATAGGTAAACCACGTGATGAAAAAATAGTATTTGACCCTGTCTTCATAGCATCTATAGTAAAAGAAAAAGTACTACCTACTCCAATTGTACTTCTAACACTAATAGATTGTCCATGCGATTCTATAATATGTTTAACAATCGCTAAACCTAATCCAGAACCTCCTTCGTTTCTATTACGACTTTTTTCAACTCTATAGAAACGTTCAAATAACCTTGGAAAATGTTTTTCTTCAATTCCAGGTCCGTTATCTGAAATTTCAACTGTAACTAATTCATCAACATTATAAATTCTTGCAATAGTTTTTCCGCCTTCATTTCCATATGCAATAGAATTATTAATCAAATTTGTTAAAACTTGAGCTATTTTACTTCTATCACCAACAACAAAAACCTGCCCGTAATCTTTTGCAAATAATAGTTTAATCTTTTTTTCCTTCGCTATTATTTCAAGAGAATCGAATACTTCCTGAACGAGCTCATGCAAATCAAAAGGTCGCATTTCCAATTGAAGATCATCCACTTCCAAACGAGTAATTTGATCTAAATCTTCTAAGATATTAGTTATTCGCTCCGTAGCTTTTGAAGCCCGCTCTAAAAAAACTCGATTAACTCCTTCATCATCTATAGCACCATCTAACAAAGTTAAAATATAACCTTGTATTGAAAAAACAGGAGTTTTAAGTTCATGAGCTAAATTACCAAGAAATTCACGCCTAAATTCTTCCTGAACTTTTAATTTTGAAATTTCATTCGTTCTCTCATCAGACCATTGCTTTACTTCCTTTTCTGTGTCAGCAATAATATCATCAGACAATTTAAAACTAAATGTATTATCTTTTGTCATCTTTCCTTTTCTTATAGATCGATAAATTAATTTCAATCTGTCATTGATAAAATATTTGGTAAAAAGATAAAAAATGACAAAAGTTGAAATACCTATAAATGAAGGTATTGAAACAAAAACCCATAAACATAACTTTTCGATAAATAAATTTATCAAAACAAGACTCAAAAATGAAAACAAGGAAACTATTAAACTTCCTGCAATCAATAAATAAATGGGTTTACTATTTTTCAATCTTCACTAAATGTATATCCAACTCCTTTAATCGTACGAATATAATCATTTCCTAACTTTTCTCTTAATTTTCTAATATGAACATCAATTGTTCTTTCCCCAACAATTGCATCATTCCCCCAAACAGTAGACAATATTTGTTCTCTAGTAAAAACATTACCCGGTCTACTCGCTAACATTTCTAATAATTCAAATTCTTTTTTAGGCAGAATAATTTTGGTATCATTTAACTCAACTAAATACTTATCTCTATTGATTTTCAATAAAGTATTAGAATTAATTGATGGCTCAACTGCACGATCTAATCTTCTTAATAAGGATTGTACTTTGCTAATCAATAATCTAGGTCTAATTGGTTTTGTAATGTAATCATCAGCTCCTGCTTCAAAACCAGCAACTTGAGAATAATCTTCAGCGCGAGAGGTTAAAAAAGCAATTATGGGCTGCTCTAATTGTAAATCTTTTCTAATAAATTGACAAGTTTCTATACCATCCATCTTAGGCATCATAATGTCTAATAATATCAACGATGGACTTATTTGTCGAACTAATTTTAAAGCCTCCTCTCCATTAGAGGCTGTAAACACCTTATAACCTTCTTTCTGTAAATTATAAGAAAGAAAGTCTAATATATCCTGTTCATCATCCACCAACAACAACGTATGTCCTGTCATATTATTCTGTATTAACATTACTTAATATAATACAAATTTAGCCCTTAGTTTCTCTTAGACCTTTATGTAAAGTTTATTGTTATATTAAAAAACAGATGGAGTATTAACATATCATTAACAATAGCACAACTGAAACACAAAAAAACTAAAATCAAACATAAAGACCTAATAATCAAATTTAAAACTTAAAAAAAAGATTAAAAAAAAGCATTTGAAACATTCGAAATTAGCAAATAAACAAAGGAAGTTATCATTAACTTAACATTGAATTAACCTTGAGGTAAACACTTTTAACTTCCTTTGCATAAATTTAATGAACATGAAAAAAATTGCGTTTTTAATTATTACAATTTTAAGTCACTTTGCCTTTACTCAAGATGATTTTAACACCAGCACTCTATCTACGATATATGGAATAGTTTACGATAGTGAGAAAAGTG
>CALPVI020000265.1 GCA_943326975.2 Actinomyces viscosus
ATCAACATTTGCAGCTAATATTTGCATTTGCTTGCTTAAATTAGTTGATTTTCTAACAATATAATTTCTTCGCTCATCATAATCGGTAATTACACGATTCCCCTCTTCATCAATTGAATCATTGATTGTAACGATGTCTCCAACAGCAATTGGGTTAGTCGTTCGTAAAGCGTCTAATCTAATTTTACCACGTACACGGCAATTTACCACAGAACCATCTTCTAGTTCAACATGATACCATTTTCCAGTAGATTTTAATACTTTTCCCTTTATTGACATAGATTGTAAATATAAAAAGAAATAAAATATGATAATTGAATCCATGCTAAATAGTTCGATGAATGAATAATTGTTTTATTCTTTCATCTTTAATGATATTAGACTTTTATCTAAAATTCATTCTTCTTATATTCGCAATTCAAAATAGTAGAAACTATGTCAATAGAAGTTAATAATCTTACAAAATTTTATGGTGAACAAGCTGCTGTTCGTGATATTTCATTTTCAGTAGCAAAAGGTGAAATAGTTGGTTTTTTAGGTCCAAATGGAGCAGGAAAATCAACAACTATGAAGATTATTACGGGTTTCATTCCTTCTACTTCGGGTGAAGTAAAAGTTTGTGGAATGCCTGTTGATGTAGATAATTTAAAAACAAGACAATTAATTGGATATTTACCAGAAAACAATCCTTTGTATTTAGATATGTATGTTCGTGAATACTTAGAATTTGTTGGGAATATCTATAAAGTGTCTAATGTGAAAGATCGTGTTTCGGACATGATTAAAGCAGTTGGATTAGAAGTAGAGCAAGCAAAAAAGATCGGTGCGTTATCAAAAGGTTATAGACAGCGTGTAGGCTTAGCCCAAGCTATCATTCATGATCCACAGGTATTGATTTTAGATGAGCCAACTTCAGGATTGGACCCTAATCAATTAGCAGAAATTAGAGATTTAATCAAGAAAATTGGTAAATCTAAGACAGTTATGCTATCAACACATATAATGCAAGAAGTAGAAGCAATTTGTGACCGAGTTGTGATTATTAATAAAGGTCAAATTGTTGCAAACGATACAGCAGATCATTTACAGATTGATTTAACACATCAAACAGTCTATGTAGAGTTTGATTCAGAAGTTTCTAGAAATGCATTATCTAAAATTAAAGATGTAAATAAAGTAGAAAGTGTTGGTAAAGGTTGGTTAATTGAAAGTACAGGGTCAGAAGATTTAAGGAAAATCGTTGCTCAATTCGCACAAATTCATAATTTATTAGTCTTAACATTAAGAGTAGAAGAGAAAACTCTTGAAGAAGTATTTAAAGAGTTGACGAAGTAATAAACTTAGTTAATTTTTTTTCATTATTTTAGAGGAAACTTTGTTGAGAATAATGAAAATTATTTTATTTATTTTATTACTTTTTCCACTAATTTCTTTTAGTCAAGAAATAGAACATAAACACGACATTTATTCTTCTTTTATAGAAAATAAAGGGCAGTGGAATTCAGATATTATTTTCAAATCAAAATTTAATGGAGGAAATTTATGGATTCAACAACATAAGTTTTTATTCCATTTTCAAGATTATTCTGAAATTGAAAAAGCGCATTCAGGAAATAAACAAATAATATCCCCAACGTTTAAACAAGATGTAGTTCATTTGAATTTTAAAGGTTCAAATTTTATAGATTCTATTACTAAGCTATCTCCTACAGAAAATTACTATAATTATTTTTTAGGAAATGATTCGTCCAAATGGGCATCGGGCGTTCATGGATTTTCAGAAGCTACTTTACATGATTTTTATACAGGTATTGATTTTAAGCTAATTGAGAAGGGTGACCAGATGAAATATGAGTTTCATGTGAAACCGATGTCTCAAATTAAACAGATTCAGTTAGAATATTTTGGACAGAAAAATATTTTTATTGATAGAAAAGGGAATTTGTTAATAGAAACTTCCCTAGGAAGAATCATAGAAGAGAAACCTTATTCTTATCAAGTTATTAATGGTAAGATAATTGAAATCCCAACTGAATTTATATTAAGTGATAATCTTGTTTCTTTTAAAGTATCTAATTATAATGAGGAATATGAATTGATTATAGATCCTATTTTAGTTTTTGCAACTTATAGTGGTTCAAAGACAGACAACTTTGGGATGACAGCTACTTATGCAAGTGATGGAAAAGTATATAGTGGGGGTACGATTTATGGAAATGCATATCCAACACCAGAAAATACAGCATATGATATTTCTTCCAATTTTACTGTTGTTAACAATGGGAATCTTAATTATGGTATAACAGATGTCTTTATATCAAAATATTCATCAGATGGTTCAAAAATGATTTGGACCAATTTTATCGGTGGAGGAAATGATAAGCAAGGTACTGAAACTGTTCATAGTTTGATAGCTGATAAATCTGATAATATTTATTTGTTTGGAGCAACGTCGAGTATTGATTTTCCAATTTTTAATGGATATCAGAAAAAACATGCTGGGGGTAAAACGGGATTAAATTTTACAGCTAATGGTGTTTTTCATTTAGATCAAGGGACAGATATTTATGTTACAAAAATTAGTAGTAATGGCCAAGACTTATTAGGATCTACTTATATAGGTGGTGCAGGTAATGATGGTCCTAACTATAATACCAATTATTTTGTAAATCCAAATGTTAACAATGGGTATGATTCTTTGCTGTACAATTATGGGGATAATTCTAGAGGTGAAATTATATTAGATACTTCAGGTAATTGTATAATAGCGTCTTGTACACATTCAACAAATTTCCCCGTTAAAAATTATTTTCAGAAAAATTTAGCAGGTTTACAGGATGGAGTGATATTTCAACTTTCATCTGATTTAAGTAAGTTGAATTGGTCTTCCTATTTTGGAGGTGCAAATAATGACGCTTGTTATTCTGTTAAAGTTGATAATAATGGTGATTTTGTTTTTTCAGGAGGCACAAGTTCCAATAATTTACCAAAAACAATAGGTGGTTGGCAATCGAGTTATAATTTAGGTAAAGCAGATGGGTTCGTGGGTAAAATAGCAAAAACCGGAAATGTATTAAAGCAAGTGTCTTATATTGGTACAAATGATTATGACCAAGCTTATTTTGTTGATATTGATAGAAATAACAATGTATATTTATTGGGCCAATCAGTAGGAGGCCAATTTCCAATTATAAACGCAAGTTATTCTGTTCCTAATACATGTCAATTTATATGTAAGTTAAATTCAAGTTTAACAAACATATTACATTCTACTACTTTTGGAAGTGGTTCCTCAGCTATTAATATTTCTCCATCAGCTTTTATGGTTGATATCTGTGGAAATGTCTATCTCTCTGGTTGGGGTGCGAATATATTACAAAATACCCCAATGACTAATATGCCGATTACCTCAAATGCATTTCAGTCAAATTCAACAGGTTTTGATTTTTATTTATTTGTATTGAATAGAAATTTCGATAATCCTATTTATGGCTCATATATGGGTGGTTGGCAGTCAAGAGAACATGTAGATGGTGGTACTTCTCGATTTGATAAAAATGGAGTGATATATCAATCCGTTTGTGGAGGTTGTGGAGGGAATAGCGATTTTCCGACCTCACCAAATCCAGGAGTTTGGTCAAATTATAATTTAAGTTCTAATTGTAATAATGTAGTTTTCAAATTTGATTTTGGAATAATTCCAAAAGCTTCATTTGAAGTAGATAAAGTGAATGGTTGTAGAGATTTCACAGTAAAATTTAAAAACAATTCTACTATTTCTGATTCATATAAATGGGATTTTGG
>CALPVI020000266.1 GCA_943326975.2 Actinomyces viscosus
AAGTCAAGGAGGAAATGATTCAAATGGTGATCCCAATGGAACAGATGTAAGAAATGAATTAAATAACGGTGCAGGATTATTAAACTATACAGGCCATGGAGATATAGACTTTTGCAAAACTAGTAATTTTACTTCTTCTCATATAAATTCTGCTTCAAACACAGGTAAATATCCATTTGTTGTATCAGTAGCATGTTTAAATGGAAGTTTTTCTTCTAATACTTGTATTTCAGAATCATGGTTAAGAGCTGGTACCAATTCTTCTCCCAAAGGTGCTATAGCAGCTTGTGGATCATCTATTTTAATGGCTTGGTCAGAACCTATGCAAACTCAAGATGAACTAATAGATATACTAACTGAAACATATAGTAATAATAAAAAAGAAACATTAGGGGGACTTTTTTACAATGCACAAATGAGTACACTTGAGCAATATAACAATGCAAATGCAAAAGAAGTAATGCAAACATGGGTATTCTTTGGCGATCCATCAACTGTATTTAGAAATAAAATAACAAATAATTTAACGACTTCTCACACATCCAATGTTTCACAATCTACGACATCAATTACTGTAAATTGTCCAACAAATGGTGCTTTGATCGCTATTTCTCAAAATAATGTGCTTTTAGGAAAAGCGATTGCTTCAGGAGGTGTTGCTACAATAATCATCCCTACATTAGCTACAAATGATTATTTATTAGTTACAGCTACAAAACAAAATTACGAAGCAAAAATTAGTACTATTCAAGTTGGAAATGGTTCTTTATCATTGAATGAATTACAATTGAATGATTTTAATATTTACCCAAATCCTTCTAAAGAAAATTTATTTATTAACTCAAAAACTAATATTTCATTAATAAGTATCTTAGATTTAAATGGAAAAATACTTTTAGAAGATGAAATTCAAGATAGTTCAGAAGAAATTCAAATTAATATTTCAATCCTTAAAGGTGGAACATACTTTATAAAAGCTTTCACAACAGATGGAATTGTTACGAAAAAATTTATCAAAGAATAAGATTCAAAATAAATCTAAATAAGAGCTGTCCTAAGGACAGCTTTTTTTATATCTAAAAAAGCAATAAAAATAATTCGACTATTTTTAAGATTATAATTTTTAGTTAAATTAAGAAACTTCTATGTTTCTATCAAAAAATAGAAACTTTAATAAGACAAAAAAAAAATAGGCTGTCTATTCAGACAGCCTATTCCATATTTAGATTACAAATCTTATTTTTTTGCATCTTCTACCTCTTCGAAGTCTACATCTGTAACTTCATCTTGAGGGTTTCCTTGAGTAGCACCTTCTTGAGCTCCACCTGCATTATTACCTGCATTGTAGATATCTTGAGAAGCTTCTTGGAAAACATTATTTAAACGCTCAATTGCAGCTTCTAAATTATTGAAGTTTTTCGCTTCAAATTCAATTTTCAATGCAGCTAAAGCATCTTCAATTGGTTGTTTTTTGTCAGCTGGAATTTTATCACCATACTCTTTTAATTGACGCTCAGTTTGGAAAATTAAAGAATCTGCTTTATTAATTAATTCAGCTTCTTCTTTTCTTTTATTATCCTCAGCAGCATGAGCAACAGCTTCTGCTTTCATTCTTTCGATTTCTTCATCAGATAAACCTGAAGAAGCTTCGATTTTAATAGATTGTTTTTTACCTGTTCCTTTGTCTAAAGCAGAGATGTGCATGATACCATTCGCATCGATATCGAAAGTAACCTCAATTTGAGGAACTCCTCTTTGTGCTGGTGGAATATCTGATAATTGGAAACGACCTAACGTTTTATTATCATTTGCCATTGGTCTTTCTCCTTGTAAAACATGGATATCAACTGAAGGCTGGTTATCTGATGCTGTAGAGAAAATCTCTGATTTTTTTGTTGGGATTGTTGTATTTGATTCAATCAATTTAGTGAAAACACCACCCATAGTTTCGATACCAACTGATAATGGAATAACGTCTAATAATAATACGTCTTTCACTTCTCCAGTTAATACACCACCTTGAATAGCTGCTCCTACTGCAACAACCTCATCAGGATTAACTCCTTTTGATGGAGATTTTCCGAAGAAACGCTCAACTGCATCTTGAATAACAGGAATACGAGTAGAACCACCAACTAAAATAATTTCATCAATATCACTTGTAGATAAACCTGCATTTTTCAAAGCAGAACGACAAGGAGCAATAGTTCTTTCAACGATAGAAGCAATTAATTGCTCAAATTTCGCACGTTGTAAAGTTCTAACTAAGTGTTTTGGAATACCATTAACTGGCATAATGTAAGGTAAGTTAATCTCAGAACTTGTAGTTGAAGATAACTCAATCTTAGCTTTTTCAGCAGCTTCTTTCAAACGTTGTAAAGCCATTGGATCTTGTTTCAAGTCAATACCTTCATCATTTTTGAACTCAGCAGCTAACCAATCGATAATTGCATTATCAACATCATCACCACCTAAGTGAGTATCACCATCAGTTGCTAATACTTCAAATACTCCGTCACCTAATTCAAGGATAGAAACATCATGCGTACCACCACCAAAGTCAAATACTACGATTTTTTGATCAACACCTTTTTTATCTAAACCATAAGCTAAAGCTGCAGCAGTTGGCTCATTGATAATTCTTTTAATAGTTAATCCTGCAATTTCTCCCGCTTCTTTTGTAGCTTGACGTTGAGCATCATTAAAGTAAGCAGGAACAGTTACAACTGCTTCAGTTACTTCTTGACCTAAATAATCTTCAGCAGTTTTCTTCATTTTTTGAAGAATCATTGCAGAAATTTCTTGAGCTGAATAAGCTCTGTCATCTATTTGAACACGTGGAGAATTATTGTCACCTTTTACAACTGTATAAGGAACACGAGTTGCTTCGTTTTTAGTTTCATCAAAAGATGCACCCATAAAACGTTTGATTGAAGAAATCGTTTTTGTTGGATTAGTAATCGCTTGACGTTTAGCAGGATCTCCGATTTTACGTTCTCCTCCTTCTACGAATGCTACTACAGAAGGTGTCGTACGTTTTCCTTCAGAGTTCGCGATAACTACCGGCTCATTTCCTTCCATAACAGAAACACATGAGTTTGTAGTTCCTAAATCAATTCCGATAATTTTTCCCATTGTTAATTTATTTTCATTTTTATATGCTTTCCTTTCTTCAATCTTTATGCCATCTGAAAATTAACTGAATTTTATGTCAAAAACTGACATTAACATATAACAAATCATTTATTTTAAGTCGATTTGTCAGTTTATATCTGACAGACATCGAATTAAACCTTATTCAACTTGATTAAATCAAAATCAATTAGTTTAATAAATACAAATGGATAGTTAATGATTGAAGGCGATTATTAAGAGAATACACTTTAAAATTAATCAAATGCTTTAAACGAATTTTGACTCATTTCAATTAATTTTTCATATTGTTCAGGAGATAAATCGGAATGATAATAAGCAATAGGATTTACTTTTTGACCAGCCTTCTCAACTTCATAATGTAAATGAGGACCAGTCGATTTACCAGTATTACCAACATACCCTATCAGCTCTCCTCTTTTTACCTTTTGCCCAATTCGCACAGTAAATCCATTTAAATGTGCATAGCGAGTTTTATAACCAAAACCATGATTTACAACAATACTTTTACCATAACCCCAAGCCTCAACTTCTGTTGCTTCCACTACTCCATCTGCTGTGACATAAACTTCTGCACCAATATCAGCTGTAAAATCCATACCCGTATGCATTTTTCGGGTTTTATAAATTGGATCTATACGATATCCGTA
>CALPVI020000267.1 GCA_943326975.2 Actinomyces viscosus
TGCACCTTGACTTTCAGATTTCAACACCTTTCGTAAACCACCCATTACAAATGCTGCAATCAATCCAATTGCAGCAATAATGATCCATGATAAAGTATTTGGCAAAGAAACATTCGTTGACATTTTATCAATAATTAGCAATAAACCACCTATAATACCCACTATTGTTAAAATGCGTTTATAGATTTGTTTATCTAATCCTTTGAATGCTTCATACAAACCAAAAACACCTAAACCAATCCAAAAAGCAAAGAAGTAGAAAGAACCTGCAAAAGCATAATCCCTTTCTCTTGGCTCTTGTGTTTTTTGATTTAGATAAACCACAATAGCTATACCTGTAAATAAAAATGTTAAGAATACAACAAACGCATCTTTTGGTGTTTTATAGAAATGGATGAATATTCCGATTAAACCTAAAATTAATGGTAAAAAGAAAAATTTATTATTTCCTTTATTGTTTGAAGTAAAGGCTGGAGCATATTCATCTTGATTCCCTAAACGCATATTGTCAACGATAGAGAATCCTGATTTCCAGTTTCCACGCATTTGATCTCCATGACCTTGGATATCATTTTGTCTTCCAGCGAAATTCCACATAAAATATCTCCAATACATCCAATTAACTTGGTAACGGAAGAAATAGGTTAAGTTTTCTCCAAAAGTAGGCAATCTTAAACCATCTTTCCCTTTATCTGTAGCTGTTCCATCATTTGGGTCATAGCCAGACCATGTTTTATATCCAGGGATTTTTGAAGGCTCATCTGAATAATACATACGTGGGAATAACGTTGTTTGTGAATATGTCGCAATTTGGTCTTCACGATGTGCTTCATTAGACATGAAATATTTTTCATCAATTGAACCACCATTTTCTTTCACGAATTTTTTAGCATCTTTCTCACTTTTGAATGCTTTTACAACTGTTTCACCTTTGGTTACAGTAAATCTTCTCAAGTAAAAAGGGGATCTATCTTCAAATTGATCTGTTGGATTTTCGATAGAATTCCAATATGGACCACTAAAAATTGGAGCTGAACCATATTGTTCACGTTTCAAATAAGACTTTAATGTAACTAAGTTTTCAGGGTCGTTTTCATCTAAAGGTGTATTAGCATTCGAACGTATTACAATCATAGCAAAAGAACCGTAACCAATCAATAACATGATTAATCCCATCGTTGCATTATACACTAATGTTTGGTTTTTCTTACGTGCTCTTCTAATTAATAAAACGCAACCTAAAACCAATAATCCAAAGAAAAAGAATGTTCCGGCAAAAAATGGTAATCCTAAAGAATTTCTAAAAAAAACTTCAAAAGATGAAGCCAAAGAAATTGAACCTGGAATAACTCCTTCTTGAATAAATCCTAAAACAAAAATTGAAATTATACCCGTTAACAAAATACCTTTTACTTCAGCTACTTGTTTATGTCTAAAATACAATACATACCCTATTGCAGGCACAACCAAAATACCTAATAAATGGACTCCAATCGCTAAACCTAATAAGAACATAATCAAAAGCAACCATCTATCAGGTGAAACTTCTAATGACAATTCACCATTTTGAACCAGAGCCATTTCTTCATCCCATTTCAAGATTGCCCAAAAAATAACTGCCGTAAATAAAGAAGCCATCGCATATACCTCACCTTCAACAGCTGAGAACCAAAAAGAATCAGAAAAAGTATAGGCCAATGAACCAACAAGTCCACTTCCTAATACTGCGATGATATCACCTTTCGACATTTCCTTTTTGGTTTTCAAAACCATTTTTTTAGCCAACATGGTAATTGACCAAAACAAAAATAAAATTGAAAAAGAACTTGATAATGCAGATAAACGATTCACCCAAACAGCTACATTTTCTGGAGCTGCAAAAAATGAAAACAAACGACCAATCATCATAAACAATGGTGCACCTGGAGGGTGACCCACCTCTAATTTATAAGCTGTTGTGATGTACTCTCCACAATCCCATAAACTTACAGTGTCTTCTAAGGTAATGAAATAGACAGCTGTAGCAATAAAAAACACTAGCCATCCTAAATACTGATTCAGTTTTTTGTAATTCATAATTGGTTTAAATGCATTTTTGAACTTGCGAATTTAATAATATAACCCTAAGAGCGACTCATTTAGTTCTTAAATTTTCCTAATTAACTCATTTTTTTAAACTTGAAATGGATTTCATTTAATCTATTTTAAACTTTTAAAAAATATTTTTTTTATTTTTTTTGATTAGAAGTTAAAAGCATTACTTATTGAATTTCAATTCCTTTTGCTTAAAATGAGTAGAAGAAAAATATTTTTTTTCATTTTTTTGATTTTTTTCCTTGCTGAATTAAAAAAACTATCTAACTTTGTGCCACACAACTGGCCCATGGTGTAACTGGCAACACGTCGGTTTTTGGTACCGAAGAGTCTAGGTTCGAGCCCTAGTGGGCCAACAAAAGCTTCTAAGAAATTAGAAGCTTTTTTTTTACACTTTATTTTCTAATCAAATTGTTTAAATCTCAATTTTTAGAAAAATAGAATAAACATCTATAACTTTGCATAACAAAATAGAAACGTATGAGCGAAAAAGTAGAATTGAATCAATTAGGTGAGTTTGGATTAATCAACCACTTGACTAATAAATTTGAAAACAAAGTGCCTTCAACAATAAAAGGAATAGGAGACGATGCCGCTGTAATCTATTTAAATGAAGATGAATCAACATTAATTTCAACAGATTTATTAATTGAAGGTGTCCATTTTAATTTAATGTACATGCCTTTAAAGCATTTAGGTTACAAAGCAGTAGCTGTAAATGTTTCTGACATTTGTGCAATGAATGGCGTTGCGGAACAAATAACTGTATCTATTGGTGTTTCTAACCGCTTTCAAACAGAGGCTTTAGAAGAATTATATAAAGGCATTCAATTGGCGTGCGAAAATTACAACGTAGACCTTGTTGGAGGAGATACAACCTCATCTCAATTAGGCTTAATGATATCGATTACAGCTATAGGGAAAGCGAAAAATAGCGAAATAACATACAGAAATGGCGCTAAAGAACATGATCTATTAGTAGTATCAGGTGATTTAGGGGGCGCTTATATGGGGCTTCAAATTTTAGAAAGAGAAAAAGAAGTATACAAAGCAAATCCTGCTATCCAACCAGATTTAGAAGGGCATGATTATATCATTCAACGTCAATTGAGACCAGAAGCTAGAAAAGATATTGTTAGTTACTTGAAAGAATTAGAGGTTATTCCAACTTCAATGATTGATATCTCAGATGGTTTAGCATCAGAAATTATTCATATATGTAAAGCAAGTAATGTTGGATGTCATATTTATGATGAAAAAATTCCGATAGATGCACAAACTTCAATTGCAGCTATCGATTTCAATATGGATCCTGCAACTTGTGTTTTAAATGGTGGAGAAGATTATGAACTATTATTCACAATCAAACAAACCGATTATGATAAAATAAAAGGGAATCCAAACATGACAGTTATTGGTCATATCACTGATCCGAATGATGGTATTTATTTCATCGATAAAAATGGTTCTGTGATCGAATTACAAGCAATGGGCTTCAATCATTTTAAAAACGAAGCTGAATAAGATAAATTTGATAGCGATTACATTAATTTGTAATCGCTTTTTTTTCATCAATTAACTTTCTCTCCTTAATAACTTCGTAGAAATCTATATTATGTCCTTTTGCATACGACCATGCAACTAAATCAAAGTAATCTAAAAA
>CALPVI020000268.1 GCA_943326975.2 Actinomyces viscosus
AGAACTTATGTAATCGGAACAAATCCTATTAAAATAAAAATAAAAGAAGATGTAGAAATTATTTGGTACAAGGCAAAAAATTGGTTTGATAATCAAGAAAATGTTACAGGTACTGAATTTTGGTTGTTCATATATAATTTAATCAAAATTGAATATGAATACGAATTGGGGAGTGATATTGCGGGACATCAAATAGGTATTTTTCCACACGAGAATATTGCTTCAGATAATATAAACTCTTATATCCATTTAAAAAACAATAATTTTCTAAAAAATAAGAAGAAGAAAGAAGAAAATGAGTGGATTCTTGAAATCCATATTATTCACCCTGTTTTACAAATAGGTGCGTTTTTTGAACAACTACTGACTTAATTAAGAAAATAGTTTGATAGATTGGATATAAACTAAATCTTTTTCTTAGACGTAGGTTTTTTCTTTGGTTCAGATTTTACCGGTTTTTTAGGTTTTTTAGGAGCTTCAAAAACAATCTTCTTTTTAAATTGCCTAATACCGCATTCATCTTCAACAATCAATCTTACAATATATTTACCTGGTTTATGATATTCATGTAATACATCTTGCTCATTCGTTGTTTTACCATCTCCAAAATCCCATTTTATACTTTTAGCGTTGGGGAAATTTGAATTACATTGTGCCATGTATTTAACATTCTTCGTCCTGTAATTACTAATCAAATAAGTATTAAAATCTAAATTAAACTTCTTATAATTATTCAATACAATATCTGCTGCCGCTTTTTGTATAATTTCCGCATTTTCAGTACTTATTGTAGAAGTAATTGCTCCTTCAGGAGTATCGTTATAAATAGATGCATAAAAGGTAGATGCGGATAAATATGAACCTAGTCTATTTGGATGCTGTTCATCTTCAACATATAAATTCATTTCAGGATGTTGGGATCTCACCAATTCCCAAACATAACCTACTGGTACAATTGGAATATTAAAATGTTCACTGATATATTTATATCCCGAATTAATACTGTCTTGCATCTTTTTGTAAGTATTAATTTCATCACGTTCTACAAAACCATTTTTATATCCCCATGTGTTATAAAATAACAAATTAGTACAAGAATTATTAAATCGGATAGAATCAATAATCTGAGTTATATATGGTATGGTTGCTGTATCAATATGGACTTTTGTATGACTTAACTCTCGACTATACCCTTGAAGAACAACATAATCCCACTTTCTATCTTTAATTTTTAAAAATAAATCAGGCCTTGTAGTATGCACCCTAAAAGAAGCTCCTGCCTGAGTATTTTTTTCTACATGTAAAATTTGATCTTTTGAAACAGCTATTTTATTAAATATAGAAGGCATATCATTCATATGAGTAAAACTATTGCCTATAAACAAAATGGATAAAGAATCACTTTGGGTTATATGCTGCGCCTTTACAAATAAAGATGTCAATAAAATAAAAAGTAGTAATGGTAATTTATACATAATAAATAAATAAAAAAGCCGAATCAAATGAAACGGCTACAATATTAAGCATTAAATATTTTTGAGGCTATTTCAATAAGTTCTTCATTAGATAACTTTAATTTTTCTTGTGAAAAATTCATATCTGAAATTGAATTCATTGGAACAAGATGTATATGAGCATGAGGTACTTCTAAGCCGATTACACTTACACCTATTTTCTTACACGGAAAAACTTTTTTAATTTTAATAGCTACAGATTTAGCGAAAACTATCATTTCAGATAGTTCTTTATCTTCAATATCAAAAATATAATCAGTCTCTGTTTTAGGTATTACCAAAACATGCCCTTTTCTTAGAGGGGTTATATCAAGAAATGCTAAAAAACGTTCATTTTCAGCTACCCTAAAACTAGGTATTTCACCACTAACAATTTTTGAAAAAATAGAACTCATTATCTAGTAATTGACAAAACTTCAAAATTTATAATTCCATTTGGAGTTTGAACTTCAGCAATATCACCAACTGATTTTCCTAATAATCCTTTACCTATTGGTGAATCCATAGAGATTTTTTTGGCTTTTAAATCAGCTTCATTTTCAGCTACTAAAGTATATTCCATTTCCATTCCATTAGTTACATTTTTTATTTTAACTTTTGATAGAATAAAAACTTTTGAAGTGTCTATTGTAGATTCATCAATAATTCTTGCGTTTGCTAATATTCCCTCCAACTTTGAAATTTTCATTTCTAACAAACCCTGCGCTTCTTTTGCAGCATCATACTCTGCATTTTCAGATAAATCTCCTTTATCTCTCGCCTCAGCAATCTGATTTGAAATTGAAGGTCGTTGAATTGTTTTCATTTCGTGAAGCTCTGTTTTCAGCTTCTGTAATCCTTCTTCAGTATAATATGTAATTTGAGACATAATACTTATGCTTTAAGTTATAACAAAAACAAGAGAGCCCAATGGGACTCTCTTGCTTAAACAAAGATATATAATTCTTTTTATTTAATACTGATAGTTGTTCCAAAAGTATGAACAACTCCAAAAATACCTGCCATTCTAGCACAATATTCAATACCTAAAGGACTTTTATTTTTTCCAGCTAATGCATCTACAGAAAATCCTGCAGTAGGTCCTACTAAAGCATTTGATCTATTTTCAGCAGAAAATATATTTTTTTCATATACATATCCTGCTTTTAAAGAAAATGAAACTTTTTCTGTAGACATTACAAAATCCAAACCTGCTCTATACTGATCATGTGAGAATGAATTAGCAGTATAAGCTAAAGCAGTTGTTAACTTTGTATTCTCATTAAAAATGAAATCATACGATCCTCCAATACTTAACATAGAAGGCAATTCAAAAGATTGTGGTCTTTCTTGTAAAGTCGCTGTTAATGAAGAATTGATATAAGTAGCTTGTTGACCAAAACCATCTCCTCTATATTTCATTACTGGACCTACATTCTTTAAAGTAATACCGAATTTAATATGATCTTTCTCACCTGTAACGTAGCGTATACCAGCATCAAAAGCTACACCTGTACATTTTAAGTTAGAAATACTTTCAGAAACTACTTTCATATTAATTCCTGCATGTATAGAACTTGAAAATGATTTTGCATAACCCACATTAAAAGTACTAATTCTAGGTGAAAAAGTACCAATACCACCCTCTGGATTATCAACAGTAGTTATTGCAATATCACCAAAATTCATAGATTGAACACTTACTGAAATAACAGAATTATCACTAATTCTTTGTGCCAAACCTGCTGAATTATAAGCAATTTTTGAACTACCCATCCAGTTTGTATAATTGAACTTTAATTGAGTTTTATCCGTAAAAGCTAAACCAGCAATATTCGTAAAAGTTGCCTCTAATCCATTAACGTTAGCAACACCAGCATCGCCCATAGCACCACTTCTAGCCCATGGATTAACTAATAATTGAGGAGCACCTGCTGAACCAGAACGATCTTCATTACCAGCAAATGTAAATACACTTGAAAGTAATGCTCCTAAAAATAAAGTTTTTGATATAATTGAGTTTTTCATGTTATATACTTTTTATTCAATTATTAAATACCGTGTAAATCTACTTGTCTCATACCACCAAAGAATTTAATAACTCTTTCTCCTATTCCTGGTACTTCGACATGAATTAAATAAACACCACTTGCAACAGCTACACCTATTTGATTATTTAAATCCCAATCCAATGATGTAATAGGACTATCCTTTTTAAAAGTCCTCATTAATTTACCATTAACACTATA
>CALPVI020000269.1 GCA_943326975.2 Actinomyces viscosus
CTTACTCCACACTCTTAATCAACAACCCTAAAATCTCTTGAGCGGCTTTTGAAATCTTTGTACCTGGACCGAAAACTCCGAAAACTCCGGCTTTGTATAAGAAATCATAATCTTGTTGAGGAATAACTCCACCAGCAACAACCATTATATCACCTCTTCCTAATTCTTCTAATTCAGCTATAACCTGAGGTATTAATGTTTTGTGCCCTGCTGCTAATGAGGATACGCCTAGGATGTGTACATCATTTTCTACAGCTTGCTTCGCAGCTTCTTTTGGCGTTTGGAATAAAGGTCCAATATCAACATCAAAACCGATATCAGCAAAGGATGTAGCAATTACTTTTGCACCTCTGTCGTGACCATCTTGTCCCATTTTTGCTATCATAATTCGAGGTCTTCTACCTTCTAAATTACTGAATTGATCTGCTAATGATTTAGCTAATTCAAAGTCTTTGTCTTGCATAGATTCTGATGAGTATACTCCACTAATTGAACGTATTGTTGCTTTGTATCTTCCGAATGTTTTCTCCAAAGCATATGAAATTTCACCCAAAGTGGCTCTTTTTCTTGCGCAATCGATTGCTAATTCTAATAAATTTTCAGACGAATTTTGACAGGCATTTTCCAATTTACTCAAAGCTAAATCAACTTCCTCTTGATTTCTTTCTGTTTTTAATTTAGCTAATCTATCCAATTGAGAAAGTCTAACTTTGGTATTATCGACCTCTAATATCTCAATCGCATCTTCTTTTTCAAGTTGGTAACGATTTACTCCTACAATAATATCTTTTCCAGAATCAATTTTAGCTTGCTTTCTTGCTGCAGCTTCTTCGATTCTCATTTTTGGCAGACCGGTTTCAATCGCTTTCGCCATTCCACCCAATTCTTCAACTTCTTCAATTAACGACCAAGCCTCATTAACTAATTCTTCGGTTAATTTTTCGATGTAATAGCTACCACCAAAAGGATCAATAAATGAAGTGATACCTGTTTCTTCTTGTAAATATATTTGTGTATTTCGAGCTATACGAGCAGAAAAGTCCGTTGGTAAGGCAATTGCTTCATCTAATGCATTTGTATGTAATGATTGTGTTCCACCAAATGCAGCAGCCAAAGCTTCAATACAAGTTCGTGATACATTATTGAAAGGATCTTGTTCTGTTAAACTCCAACCAGATGTTTGGCAGTGAGTTCTAAGGGCTAACGATTTTTCTGATTGAGGGTTGAATTGTTTTACAATTTTTGCCCAAATCATACGACCTGCTCTCATTTTTGCAATTTCCATATGGTGATTCATTCCAATTGCCCAAAAGAAACTTAGTCTTGGTGCGAATTCATCTATATCCATTCCTGCCTTAATACCGGCGCGTAAGTATTCAAGACCATCAGCTAATGTATAAGCTAATTCAATTGCTGCTGTAGCACCTGCTTCTTGCATGTGGTAACCTGAAATAGAAATTGAATTGAAACGAGGCATATTTTTAGAAGTATATTCAAAAATATCTGCTATTATTCGCATCGAAGGATCAGGTGGATAAATATATGTATTCCTTACCATGAATTCTTTCAGGATATCATTCTGAATTGTTCCTGATAATTGTTCTTTTTGCACTCCTTGTTCTTCTGCAGCAACAATGTAAAAAGCAAGTATTGGTAAAACAGCTCCATTCATTGTCATCGATACGGACATTTCATCCAACGGAATTTGGTCGAACAAAATTTTCATATCTAAAATAGAATCGATTGCAACTCCAGCTTTACCAACATCACCTACAACACGTTCATGATCAGAATCATATCCTCGATGCGTAGCTAAGTCGAAAGCAACAGACAATCCTTTTTGACCTGCAGCTAAATTTCTTCTATAAAAAGCATTTGATTCTTCTGCAGTAGAAAAACCAGCGTACTGTCTAACAGTCCAAGGTCTAACAGAATACATTGATCCGTAAGGACCTCTTAAAAAAGGAGCAACTCCAGAAACAAAACCTATTTGTTCAGCATCTTGAATGTCTTTTTTTTGGTAAAATGAATTCAGTTGAATTTTTTCGGCTGTTTCAATTGTTGTAACTGCTTTATCTTCTGAATTTATTATTTCAGAAGGAAACGGTATATCTTTGAATGAAATTCTACTCATATTATAAAATTATTTCGCGTTCAAGTACTAATTGCTTTAATCCGAAATAGGTATAACCTTCTAACCAACTATTTTCTTCCACTTGTGGATTTGGAAATTTGTTAATTCCGATTAAAACTTTTTTTCCCGTTTGAATTTGCTCAATTCTTGACTTCACTTTTTCTAAAATTAGTTGATGAAGTTCTTTGATTGCATCAGTATTGAAAATTCCTCCTTTAGCATCGATTAATTGAAACGTTTCCCAACTTTTTTTGGCTAATTTATCCGTTATTAATTCAATTGAATAACTACCCCCAATTGGATCAATTACTTGGTCGAAATAACTTTCATCTTTTAAAATTAAGGAAATGTTTACAGCCATTCTTGCTGCTAATGTTGAAGTTCCTTTCGTTGAAAAAGAATCATAAGGGTGAATGATTAACGCATTTACTCCCCCTAAAACAGCAGACATTCCTTCTGTAGTTTGTCTTAAAAGGTTTGTATATGGATCTTTTAGTGATTTATTTAAAAAACCGATTTCAGCAGTGATGTAATTCGTAAACGTTGAAGTTAGAGTAGGAGCGTAGTTTGTTAAAATAGTGCTCCATAGTTTTCTTAGAACTCTAAATTTTGCAATTTCGATGAAGTAGTTATTACCAATTCCCAATGAGAAATGGATCTTTTCATTAGCTTCTTGAAAAGAATATCCTTTTTCAACTAATTTTAATAGATATTCATGAGCTGTCGATAATGAGAAAGCAATTTGTTGACTATTATTTGCTCCAACTTGCTCTAATTCATAGCTATTTACAAATGCAAATGGAATATTTTTTGTTTTTAAAAGCAAACTGATATCCCCAAATGAATCTTTGAATATTATGGATGTAAAGTCAATTCGAAAGAAAATAGTATTCTTTTTTAACTCATTGAATCGATTTGCTACTTCTTCAATATGTTTTTGATGTTTGAATTCAAATTGTGTTTGAATGTACTCAAATTCAATTGATTCAAATAATTGATCGAAATGAATGTCTTTCTTTTCTAAAATGAAAATCAAAGCTGTACTTCCTGTTGAGAGTTGCTTTAAAGCTAACTCATTTGCTGTTTTTTCATCGCTTACAGTGATTTTAGTTGTAATCGCCCAATCATTGTTTTGTGTTTTTGCACCACGCGTAAAAGGATAGTTATTTGGAGCTTCAATTTGTTTTGTTGCATCTATTACGTGAGCGTAAGTGTCATATTCTAACTCTTCAATTTCATCGTAACGATTTAAAAAAGTATTGAAATCAGCACCTTTAAGTTCTTTGACAAGAATTTTTTCCCAATCTTCTTTACTTGTTTTTGGGAACTCAGAAAAGAGTTTTTTCATTTGCTTGGTTCGTTTATTACTTCTTCGGTTTTTTCTTCTATTGAACTAGAAGATTTCTTTTTTGGGTATTTTTTTATTGTAAAAAGATACACCACTGTAGTTATCATGGTTGTTAAAATAGGGGCTATTACATATTCTCCAACAATAGGAATGTTTTTTAGTAAAATGAACAGAAAACCAGAAAATACCATTGTTAATATATAGTTTGTTGCAAATTTGAAGCTTCTTCGGGTACTTTTATTGTATCGATTGAAGTTA
>CALPVI020000270.1 GCA_943326975.2 Actinomyces viscosus
AAGATTGGTATAATTCAGTTGAAGATAAAACACGTATATTCTTTTTCTCTGCAAGAGCAGAACAATCATTTTATAAAGTTGATTTACAAGAAGGTGATTACTTGGTTTTTGGAAAAGAAGCGGTAGGTTTATCGCCAGAAATCACAGAACGCTTTAAAGAACAATTAGTCACGATTCCATTTCCAGGTAAAGTAAGAAGTTTCAATTTAGCCAATGCTGTAGCAATGGTCTTGGGTGAGGGAATGAGGCAGTTATCGCTTTAAACTACATTATTTCCTAGTTACATTAAATTATCCGTACCTTACACAAAATACGGATATGATAATTTATATCAAGTACATGGTTTGTTTGCGCTGTAAATTATCTGTAAAAGAGATTCTGACAAGTATGAATTTACATTTTATACTTGTGGAATTAGGTAAAGTTGAAATTTTAGAAGAGCTCTCTTCAAAAGAAATATCCACATTAAAAGAAAAACTATTACATGTCGGATTGGAATTTTTAGATGATAAACGTTCGATTTTGATTACACCTATATTTCAAATTTATTTTCAGAGATAAATGGTTGTACAATTCAACATTTTATAATTGTTCGAAAAATAGAGAGAGTAAAAGAATTAATTGTTTACAACGATAGCACATTAACACAAATAGCAGATTTGTTAAATTATAGCAGTGTAGCACATCTTTCTGCTCAGTTTAAGAAAATATCAGGAATGTCGCCTACCTATTTTAGGACGGGATAGTATTTAAAACAAAATAGGCTATCAATTTTGATAGCCTATTTTGTTAATTTATTAAATTTAATTAATCTATAATTTCAATTGAATCAATAGAATCATTTTCACGTATTGCATCTAAAACATCTTCACCAGATGATAATTTACCGAAACAAGTATGAACACCATCTAAATGAGCTGTATTTGCTCTTCCATGAACTACAAAAAATTGAGATCCTCCAGTGTTTCTTCCAGCATGCGCCATAGATAAAACACCTCTGTCGTGGTATTGATTTCCACCTTTCGTTTCACAATCGATTTTATAACCTGGCCCACCTGTTCCTGGCATTCCTTTAGCTCCATCTTTAGAGTTTGGACAACCACCTTGAATCACAAAATTAGGAATCACTCTATGCCATTTTAAACCATCATAATATCCGCTTTTTGCTAATTTTACAAAGTTAGCAACAGTGTTAGGTGCATCAGTTTCGTAGAAATCTACATGCATTTCTCCTTTATTTGTTTTAATTATCGCTTTCATATTTTTGTTTTTATTTTTTCATTTTACTTAAAAAGTAATTGAGCTAACTACTAATTTTTGTAGGAATTTACTTTTTCTTTCTCATCTCCATTTGTTGTTTTTGAGCTGCTTGCATAGCTTCTAAACGTTCTTGGAATTTTGATTTTTTCTTTACTGTATTTTTGTTAGCAATTTTACGTGCTTCCATTTTCTCTCTTAATTTTCCTTCATCAACAAAGAAATATTTAATTGCTACCATCATTAAGATAGAAATTAAAGTAGAGATAAAATAATAGTAACTTAATCCTGAAGAGTAGTTATTGAATACAAATATCATCATGATAGGGAAGATGTACATAATCACTTTCATGTTTGGCATACCAGGTTGTTGTGGTTGTTGCATATTACCACTGTTGATATACGTATAAATAATTGTAGTAGCCGCCATTAATAAAGTGAATAAACTAACGTGATCACCATATGGCCATACATTTACTCCAAAATCTAAGATTGAATCATAAGAAGATAAATCTTCAGCCCATAAAAATGGTTTTTGACGTAAACCAAATGTAGCTGGAAAGAAACGGAAAACCGCTAATAAAATAGGCATTTGAATCAACATTGGAATACAACCCGCCAACGGACTTGCACCTGACTCTTTGTATAAAGCCATCATTTCCACTTGTTTTTTCATTGCATCTTCCTTGTTTGGGAATTTTGCATTTAATTCATCTATCTCTGGTTTTAAAATTTTCATTTTCACTGAAGAAACGAACATTTTCCATTGAATAGGCATTAAAACTAATTTCAATACTAACGTCAAAAACAAAATAGCCCAACCTAATCCCATTCCTGTATGAGCAAATAATTCAAAAATAGGTTGTACTGCATACATATTGATCCATCTGAATAATCCCCAACCATAGTTTAAGATATCATCGTAATTTTGATCGTATTTTTTTAATACATCATAATCGTTTGGACCAAAATACCAGTTCATTTTCACATCTGCAGAACCTGTATTTGTAATGTTTAAGTTAGCTACAGCAACAAAATCTTTTAAATTTTTGTAAATTCTATCATCACCTTCTTTATAATTCTTTACTAAGAAACGAGTACCTTCTTTACCAAATCCTTTTTCTGGACGAATGATAGATGAAAAGTAACTTTGTTTGAAAGCAATCCATTTGATTTTATCTTCTGCTTTTGAAAAATCATCTGAAACTTCACTTAAATTATCAACACCATTTTGAGCATTATTAAAACAAATAGTTGAAACTCTTCTTTGTTCAGAGAATAAACGTTCTGTTTTTCTAAACGCCGTTTCCCATTTGAATTGAACATTTTTCGGAGTTACTTTTCCGTTAAATCCTTCCATATGAATAGAATAATCCAAATCATATGCATCTTTCTTTAACTTGTATGTATATTCAATTGTTTGTTTATCAGAAGGATGTAATTCAAATGTAATTGAATTTTTTGTTTGTCTTTTGATATCAAATTTCAAATTACCAGTTCTGAAATCCTTACCATCAATTGGGAATACCAATTCATTTTTAGCATCACCATCCAAGAACAAACGCATTGGTTTTACATTCTTATCTTTTCTAGCATATTCAGCATATGTTTCGTAACCTTTTAAATACACAGCAGAAATTTTACCTCCCTTAGTAGAAAAGTCAACTATGATTTTTTCATTTTCTAAACGAACGATTTCTCCTTTATCTAAAACTAAAGTTGTAACTGATTTTTTTGATTTCGATTTTACAGCTTTCGTAATTTTCGCTACTTTTTTTGCATCAGTTTTTTCTTTCGCTTTTGCTTGTTCAATTTTCGCTTGTTCAGCTTGTTTTTTTCTTTCTTCAGCAGATGGTTGATTGAAAATACTAAACACAGTTAGTATCAATCCCATCAAAACTAATCCGTAAACGGTCTTTTTATCCATAATTATTTTTTGTTGTGCGAAATAGCTGCGTTAATAAATGCAACAAATAGTGGGTGAGGATTTGCAACAGTACTTTTGTATTCTGGGTGGAATTGAGTTCCAACAAACCATGGGTGTTCTGGAATTTCAACTACTTCAACCAAACCTGTTTCTGGATTTTTACCAGTAGCAATCATACCATTTTCTTCAAATGCCGTTAAATATTCATTATTGAATTCAAAACGATGACGGTGTCTTTCGTATATTAAATCAGAGTTGTAAGCTGCAAAACTATTAGAGTTTGGTTTTAATTGACATTTGTAAGCACCTAAGCGCATTGTACCTCCTAAGTTAGCAATGGTTTTTTGCTCTTCCATCATGCTGATTACTGGATGTTTGCAATCTTCTGATATTTCAGTAGTATGTGCATCTTCATGTCCTAAGACGTGACGAGCAAATTCAATCACGGCACATTGCATTCCTAAACAAATTCCGAAGAAAGGAATTTTGTTTTCTCTTGCATAACGAACTGCTTCTATTTTACCAGAAATTCCTCTTGA
>CALPVI020000271.1 GCA_943326975.2 Actinomyces viscosus
CACTAAATCTACTATTGTTTTTTACAAACCTAGAGGCATTCGAATGATTCAAAAAGTGAACCCTATAGATGGATACATTTGTATATTTTGCAATTATTGAAAGAAATTGAATCAACTCTGGGGTATATTGCAAATCACCATAAATGTGAATATTTGGAAATTTTGCTTGAAGAAGTTGCTGATTTTCTTCATTTTTTAAACTTTCATCAATTGCTTTGTAAACGAGCGATAATGAAGCAAACTTATTTTCAGTGAGAACTTGTAATTCTTTCCAAATATATTTTTGCCATTCAAAATGTGAGTTTCCTTTCAAATCTGAATCAAAAGAATCAATTAAGGCTGTAGCTGTTTCTTGATATGATGAAAACAATTCTGTAACCTTTTCTGCTAAAGTATATTGCATAAAAGAATCATCACCATAATAGGCTGAAATTTCAGGAAATTTTGATCGAAATGTATCTGATCTCAATATACTAAAGATAAACCATTGAAGGTGATCTGAATGATAGAGTTCTTTTTTTGAAGCATTTCCATTAAGTGAAGTGTGAATCATATCAATCAACTCGTGCTGTTTTTGAAAAACACAATTTCCTACAATTGGAATCTCTTTAACCAATTCTTCTATTAGCCAATCTTTCGTTGAAGAATGACTAATACAAATAAAAGTAGGAGTGAAAAGTTCTTTTTCCTCCGCTAAAACTGTTGCTAATTTTTTTACTAATATTGAATTATTAGTACCGATATATTGTTTTAATGCCATTCTAGTTACTATTTAGAATTCTATCTTTCAAACCTGAAACCCTATCCACTTGTTGATTAACTGCTGTATATAAAACTTCTTCTGACGTTTGAATATATGCACAATCCTTAGCTCTTGTAATCCCAGTATAAACTAACTCCCTAGTCAACAATCTATTTTCCTTCTTTTTAGGAAGAATAACAAGTACTTCATTAAATTCTGATCCTTGGCTTTTATGAATGGTCATTGCAAAAACAGTTTCCCAAGATTCAATAAATGCGGGGGTAACTTCAAAATAATCTTTATCGTCTTCAATTTCTTCATTTTGCTGTTTTGGGAAAAAAGCCTTTAACTTTTTACCAGAAAAACGAATTAATCCGATATCCCCATTAAACAAATTCATTTCAGGCTGATTTTTTGTAACCATTATTAATTGATTATTGAAAATTTCAGAATCTGGATTGAATTTGTTTTTTTGATCTTTATATTCCTTTTTAAGAAATTGTTTTACAACTTCATTTATCTCATATACACCTTGCTCTGAAGCTTTTACTGCACAAAGTATTCTACAATTATTTACTTTTTTCAAGGCTGCTGATATATTATCTTCCTCAATATAGGCTTTGTATTTTAAAACAAAATCAGTAATGAAACTCCTATTGTAATCAACATCAATTTTCAAATCATCAGCTGATTTATTCACTATTATTTGTTGAAGTTCTTGAGTATTTCCAATAATTACATTTCTATTAAACCTACCTAATGTAGAATCTTGTTTAAATCGATGCGTTTTCTTCAATCGAACAAAATTGGTTGACAGAAAGTTAATATTAGCAGCAAGAGTTATTTTTAAATGCCTTTCACTTTGAAGCAATTGATTTACAAATGCTGTTAAATCTTCTGGAAATCTATTTTCATTTAATTTTTGTGATAAACAAATATCTCCAAACAAACTTCCTGCATCTACAGAAGCTAATTGTTCTGAATCTCCCAATAAAATAATCTTGCTTCCTTCTTTTATCGCCTCCAATAACTTTGCAAACAGAGCAACACCTATCATTGAGGATTCATCAATGATCACAATATCATATGGCAACTTATTATCTTTGTTATATTTGAAAAAAGGAGAATTTAATTGCGTTCCTAACAAACGGTGAATCGTTGAAGGTTTTGCTTCTTTTATTACATTCTCAATTTCTAATTCTTGAAACAATTTTGCTGATGCTGTTAATGACTCTTTCATTCTCATTGCTGCTTTTCCAGTTGGTGCAGCTAGAGCTATTGAGAAATCATCTCCTTTTACTTTATTTAAAATTGCTAAAATTTTAGCAACTGTAGTTGTTTTACCTGTTCCTGGCCCACCAGTAATAATCGTCAATGAATTTAAATAACCTAAAATAGCTGCAATCGCTTGCCAATCAACTTTTTCATCTTCGTTATAACTAACCAAATCAACTTTTGGTGAAATAGCGTTTAAAACAAATTCTTTGTGATTTAAAAGATCCTGCATTAGCACTGCTAAATTCTCTTCGTCCAACACAGAAAATTTCTCTAAATGACTTAAAACTTTACTTTCATATACATAATAACGTTGTAAGTATAATTTGTTTTGATATAAAACAAAAGGCTTTTTAGGAGTGTCTTCACCCTTATTTTCAAACTTTATTACAGTTAATATACTTGAATCAGCAATTTCAAATTCAACAGAATGATATCCACCTTGAACTAGGTCATCTTTTATGGTTTGATCTAAAGGAATACAAATATGACCTGATTCCATTCGTTTAGATAATACATAAATAAAAGGTTCAAGTTGTTTATCCTTAAAATACCTGGCAAAATGGTGATGATAACTCTCCATGATTTATAATTTAGTATAGAATTAGTTGTTTTACTATTTACGCTTTTCAGTATAAATACTATCTCTTAATTTGTTAAAATACGCCTTCAATATAATTATTTTACTTTAAACCGAACGGTAAAAAGACATCAAATTTGATCACATATAGTTTTAGCGTTAAAAACCTAATTCTGTAAAAACATAATAAGCAATCATATTTTCAACAAATTTCTCTAAATCAGGATATAATTTCAGTTTATTACGGTACTCCTCTATCATTACATCAGAAGTATTAGCATGTAATAAACTGCCAAAAAAACCACTTTCATTGAATATAAATGTGTCTGTCTCTCCATTTTCTTCCCAATCAAAAACAACAGTTTGTACAATTGATAATTCTGAATTGATTCCAATGAATTGGGAAGAATGAATTTCTCCAATTTTAGCAATTTGATTATTCCTGATTAATCCATGATTAGAAGATTGAGCATACAAGGTTTTTATCAAAGTAGTATTTTCCATAGAGTAGATTATTTAATAATTTGAACTAAATCAGGACTTCATCATGCACATTGTTGAAGTGTTAGTATATGATAATGGTATTCCATAACATCCACATACAAATTTGTGGGTAAGGTTAACAAATCATCTACTTGTTTTTGTTTAATTGATTTAGAGCTGATTTTTAGTTGAAGTTGAGATTGTGTACTTACTGTTAATTCATTTTTCACTCTTGTAGAGTTGTTTTTCTGCATAAATAAAATTGATTTTAATAATTAATGTATTCATCTTTTACTACGCATACATTAAAGATTTATAACAATTTTATTCTTCTTTTTTCAAAGGGGAATTTGAATTATACGGAACTTTCCCTGAAGGAACTACTTTTGAGGCAGATTCTAAATGATGTTCCTGATCGTCAAAAAAGATATGGGCACCAAATGCTTTTAATACTTTATCTTTAGGTAATCCTCCTAAAAAATAAGTTTCATTCACATAAACACCCCATTTTCTCAAGGTCTTTATAACACGCATATGTGCAGGAGCACTTCTAGCTGTTACAATTGCTAGTCGCAATGGTGAATTCTCGTTTCCTTCAGGTAATTGATGTTGCAAGGCCGAAAG
>CALPVI020000272.1 GCA_943326975.2 Actinomyces viscosus
ATTGAATCTATAGTACCAACTAAAGAGGTTTGAGAAGGCAATGAACCATTTTTAATGATTGCAATTGCTTCATTCTCTTTACCTATTTTTTTATAGATTTCAACAATCTCTGGTAATTTTGAAATCCCCATTAAAATCACAACTGTTCCATTTGATTTCGCTACAAGTTTAACTTCTGGATTTAATTCTCCCTGAGATAAAGTACATGAAATGACAGTAAAACTATTACTTACTCCTCTATGTGTTACTGGTATACCTGCTAAAGCGGGTACTGAAATTGAACTTGAAATCCCTGGTACAACTGTCGTTTCAATTCCAAAAGCTTCAATATATTGTATCTCTTCTGAACCTCTACCAAAAACAAACGAATCCCCCCCTTTTAATCGTACCACATGACCATGTAAAAAAGCATTGTCAACTATCAAACGATTAATTTCTTCCTGAGAATACGCTTTAAATCCTTTTCTTTTTCCAACAAATATTTTAATTGCATTTGGTGCTTCGTCTAATAATTCTTCATTTACCAATGCATCATATAAAATTACATCAGCTTGCTGAATTGCTTTCAATCCTTTCAATGTGATTAATTCAATATCACCTGGCCCTGCTCCTACTAAAGTTACTTTTGCTATATTTTTACTCATTATTTCCTTATTTTATAAATTAACTAATAATCAATGTTTTAATTTTATTAAATCGCAAAAATCAAACATTTTTAAATTTTTATTGTATTTTATGAATTTGTGTTATCAACAATTGTTAATAATTCTTCTCTGTGCTTAATTGCATCATTTAAGAAGCTACGCATTCGTTGGAAATAATCTAATGCAAAATGTTCTGAAGGCTCATTTTTATTGATTTGTAAGATAAAATCAGTAAAATTTAAATTTGGTCCTAAATTGAATTTTGATTCGAAATTTTTATTAAAATCTGCTATAATACCACTCTGAGTATTACAATGAACTTTTACTTGAAGTAATAACGCTTTAGCCGTATGAATACCAGATGCATATGATTGATAAATTGCATCAGCAAAACGACCTTCATTGATTGAAGTTTGAGCCGCATCTAACTTCTCTTCTGCATCAAAAAACAATGTACCAACTAAATCAATTAACACACCAGCACATTCTCCTACTCCAATTTCAGTTTTAAATTGTTCTGTTTGACCCCAATCAATAAAATCTGTTGGTTCTAATGTCGTCGTATCTGCTAAAGGTTTTAATAAATCGTAGAAATATTTATTTCCTTGTCGATCATAATATTCATTAAACAATTCATCATTTAATTGATTCTCTGAATAATCATTTAGTAAGAAACGAATTACGTTCAAAACACGTTTACTTGGTACTTTAATAACTTTTTCTGCAATTCTACCTAAACCATTCCCTAATTTCCCACCACCTAATAAAACTTGTAATGCTGGTACTGTTAATCCATTTACTTTTTGTGAACTTCCATGGAATCCTATATGAGCTAATCCATGTTGACCACAAGAATTCATACAACCACTAATTTTAATTTTAATCTCCTGATTATAAATAAGTTCAGGATACTCTTCTTGAATTAATTGTTCAATTACTTTTGCAACATGAGTTGAATCAGAAATTCCTAAATTACATGTATCTGTTCCAGGACAAGCAGTGATATCAGCAACACTATTATAACCTGCATAATGCAAATTGATTTCTTTTAATGCATCATATACTGAACGTAAATTTTGAGGTAAAATATACTTTAATAGTACACTTTGATCAATTGTAAAACGTGCATCGTTTGAAGTAAATCTCTCTATGATATCAGCAAAAATTCTTGCTTGTTTTGTTGTGAAATTTCCAATCAAAACTTTAACAAATGCTGCAAAATATCCATTTTGTTTTTGTTCAATGACATTTGTTTCAACCCATTTTTTGAAATCAACATCTTCAATTGATGCTAAAAATTCAACTTTTGAAATTGGATTTTCAACGGTTTTTGTTGCATAAACATCAATTTCATTTAAAATAAAATCTTCTACTGTATATTGAACTGCTTTTCTTTCAGCTTCAACTAATTGTAAAAACTCTTCAATACCAACTTTGCCAATTAAATATTTAATTCTTGCTTTATGTCTTGAATTTCTTTCACCATGACGATCAAAAACACGAACTGCAGCTTCTAAAAATGGGATTAACTCTTGTTCTGGTAAAAATTCAAAACCAACCTTTGCTAAAAATGGTTGAGCTCCTAATCCTCCTCCAATTAAAACTTTAAACCCTCTCTCTTCTTTTCCGTTTTCTGTTCTCAACTTTGGAATAAAACCAAAATCATGGATAAAAGTAAAAGCATTATCTAAATCATTTGAACTAAAAGCAATTTTAATTTTACGCCCTAACTCTTGACCAAATGGTTTACGTAAAAAATATCTAAATACTAAATCAGCATATGGAGCAACATCAAAAGGTTCATTTTTATCAATTCCCGCAATTGAACTTGCCGTTACATTTCGAACAGTATTTCCACAAGCTTCTCTTAACGTAACATCATCTTTCTCTAATTCAGCCCACAACTGTGGCGTTCTATCTAAACTAACGTAATGAATTTGAATATCTTGACGAGTTGTAATATGTAAGTTACCGGTACTATATTCATCAGAAACATCACAAATTCTTCTTAATTGATTTGCCGTTACTTTTCCAAAAGGCAATTTAATACGAATCATTTGAACACCTTGTTGACGTTGACCGTATACTCCACGAGCAAGTCTTAAGGCTTTAAACTTATCCTCATTTAGAGTTCCATTTTTAAATGCTGCTATTTTATCCCCTAATTCAATAATATCTTTTTGAACTAACGGGTTTTCTAATTCTGATAAAAAACTTTCCATTCTTACGCTACAATTTTATGTTAAAAAAAATCCCTCATTTTTCAGGTGAGGGATTCTAATATGTTTTACAATATCAAATCAATCCCTTCTTAAAGAAGAACACATACACATCATATTTTGACACATTTGAATCATTTATTTATAGTTATTTCTTTTATACAACGATGCAAATTTATGTACTAATTACTTTAAAACAAAGGATTTTCAAATAAAATATATAAAATCTATAGGTATAGTAGATTAAAACTCAATAAACATAAGGCTTCGAGAATGAAAAAAAAATTAAAAAAAATTATTTTGGAATAAAAAATCGATAAATTTCAACAGGAATTGTCATGAATAAAGTACGATTTTCGAGATTTATTTCATTTTTTTAAGCAACATTTTTGGATGTAAAATTGTCAACATGAATGATTGAAATGATAGAAGTTGACAATTGATTTGAAATTGCCCAGTTTTACAATTTCAGTAGCAAATCCATTCCCTCATTTATAAGGTAGTAGAGAATAGGAAATCTCAAATTCTAGATTACCATCTAAATCACTTGGAATTATACCTCCTACTCCAATTAGTGTATTTGATTCTTGATCAATAACAGCTAATTGAACATACTCATTTGATTCATAACGTTCAATTTGACGTGTAATCCAAAAATTAGCCTTTTGAAAATTAGTCAATTCAGAATTTACTGGACCTAAAAAATTTTCCCGATCAGTATTTTCGATAAATCAACTCCATAATTCAACGTCATTTAAAGTTAGTCTTCTAAAAGAAAGCCTCTCAGAAGAATCTTGCTTATAATAACTCAAAGTAGAATTCATATTAC
>CALPVI020000273.1 GCA_943326975.2 Actinomyces viscosus
GGGTCTTCAAGACCATTATGTCGCAGCTTTAAAGGGGACAATTTTAAAGCATTGTCCAAATGCTCATATAATTGATATTACGCATACAGTAAAGCCTTTTAATATTTCTGAAGCCGCTTATTATCTATCATGTTGTATAGAAGATTTTCCAGAAGGTACTCTTCATTTAATCGGCGTAGATACTGAACCTATCGTAGATTTTTCTGGTCCTGATGGCTCTTATCCATCTATTCTTAAATATAAGGGACAATTTATCATTTCAAATGACAATGGTTTTTTTGGAGCATTTTTGCAAGAAAAAGAGCACGAAGGATTTTGGAGAATTGATGATGTTTTATCAAACCCAAAATTATTTTCCTTCCCTACTAAAAACATGTTCATACCTGTTGCTTGTAAACTATTAGCGGGTGAAAAAATAGAAAATATAGCAACAGAATTTCCAACTTTCAAAAAAGCATTTTTTCAAACTGCAATTATTGAAACCAATTTGATAAAAGGGAATGTAATTCATATCGATAATTACGGAAACTTGATAGTCAATATTAACAAAGAACTATTTTACCGATTTGGAAACGATATACCTTTTACTATCTACTTTAGATCAAGAGATTATTTTATAGATTCTATTTCAAAAGCATATAATGAAGTACCCGAGGGAGAAAAAGTAGCTATTTTTAATGATAATGGTTTATTAGAAATTGCTATCAATCGAGGTGCAAATGGAAGTAACGGAGGCGCTCAACGTTTATTCGGAGTAAACTTAGGTGATGTCATTCGAATCGAATTTACGCCAAGAGGTTCAAAAGAAACTTTAGATTCCCTCTTCTAATGATAACACGAATTGTAAAACTTCAATTTCAAAAAGATAAAATCGATCAATTTCTTACTTTTTTTGAAGGAATAAAAAACAACGTAAATAACTTTCCAGGTTGTATTGGAATGAAACTTTTACAAGATATTCAAAACCCATGTATCATTATGACTTATAGTCATTGGGAAGATGAACAAGATTTAGAAAATTATCGAACTTCGGAAACATTTGGTCAAATTTGGCCTAAAATTAAGCCTTGGTTTGATGCAAAACCTGAAGCTTGGACGGTAAAAGAATATTTTGATGGATTTCAATTAAAAGAAAAAATTAAAAGTTAAAATTAATTTTTATTTACTTCTTTGCTAATAAAGCATTTACTGCAAACGTTGCCAACCAATGTTCCCCCATGTAATCTCCATCTACTATAGAGGGCAATGAATAGGCTAAATTTTTATCAGCAACCTTTCTCAAATGTGCATATTTCTTATCGACTTTTGAAAGTTCGTAAAGACACCAAGCTCTACTAAAATTCAATCCATCTAAATGCACTAAATGCCCATCTGTTCTATCTCCAACAATACCGACTTCTAAATCATACGATTTATTCTTTAATTTTGGCAGGAATTTATCTAACCAAATAATAAACTCGTTTTTCGTTAGAATTCTTCGCATTAAATCAACCTCTTCAAATGAAGGAGACAAAAAATCATAACCGCTTGGTTCAAAATTAATCGGAGCATTTATATCTTCTAAATAAAATTCGTTAGCTCTTTTCTCAATTATTGTTTTAAAATTTAGATTCTTTGAAAAAACAGCATAATCATAGGCTAATGCCAAGCTGAATGCAGTATTTGTATGGGTTCCGTTTCTTAATGGATAAATTAATTTTGGTAAATATTTTTCATAATTAGCAACTAATTTATCAACTAAAGGAGCTAAATTTTCACTCCACTTTTTAGCATCTTTATCTTCCCAAGTTGCCAACTCTTGATGTAACTTAAATAGCCATGCCCAACCATAAGTTCGTTCAAAATGATCATTAAATTTAGTGTCAAAAAAGGCAATTTCTGTTTGAATATTCTCTTTCGTTAATTGTTGATTTAATCTTTTACGAATCAATTTTCCATTTTTTAAATCTGGAAATTGCTTTAACATTTTTACCATCAACCAATGTCCATGCACAGAAGAATGCCAATCAAAACAACCATAAAATGCAGGGTGTAAGGCTTTAGGTGATTTTAATTCATTATCAGCATTCAACACCTGTCCTAAATTATTTGGATATTCTTGCTGCACACACTTTAAAGGTAAACCCGATAATTTTTCAGCTTGTTCTTTTGTTAATGATATAGATTGCTTCTTAGAAACATTAATTTTTTCCTGACTTTTTTGCTTTTGAGTACATGAAAAAAAAGTTATCACAATAATTGTGTATAGTAATTGTTTATTCATCTTTTAATTAATTCAAATGTAAAGATAAAGAATGTTTTTTCTGTTTTATATAATTCATTTTCTTTTAATGGATTGTTTTTTTTTAGTCAAAAAAAGAAAACCTAACTTAATTAAGTTTATTTTTATAAAGGCGAACTCCAAACTAAAATGCAAAACTCAACTAAATATAAATTTAAAAATTACAAAATAAAATTTCTTGTAATGTGCTTTTTTATGTTATCAAGTTGTGCTTCATTAAAGAATGATAATCGTAATTTTGACAAATTAATTTCTCCAAGAAAATTAAAAGCTGATATAAATTTTACGCAACGAAAATTAACAAAATTGCACCCACATTTATATGACTATATCAGCAAAACTGAACTTGATTATAAATTTGACAGCTTAAAAAACTCAATCCATTATCCACTAACAAAAACAGATTTATTTTACAAGTTAAGTCCGATTGTTGCCTCAATAAAACAAGGACATACTCGCCTTTTTCCACCTGTAAAAAAACTAAAAACCGAAGAGTATTATTACGCTCAAAAAAATGGAATATCTCAACTATCTGATTTTAAATTTGGAATTTTTGATAATCGATTATATATAATCAAAAATCAGAAATGCATCGATTCTACAATTAAAATAGGAACAGAAATCATTTCAATAAATAATCACTTAGCATCCGAAATTATTAACAGACAAAAAAATACGATAAGCTCTGACGGAACAAACACTACCTTTCACAATAGAATGATTGAAACTTATTTTGACAAGTTTAGTTACATTCAATTAGGAAAACAGGATAGTTTACAACTTCAATTAAAATACATGGACTCTGTTTTCCATCGAACATTAAAACGAGAAGTAGATTTATCCTATTTTAAAAAGAAACCTAAAATCAAAGAATCAACCACAGAAAGTTTTTTAACTTTTCCAAATAATGATAGTTGCACAGCTCTTTTGACTGTGAAGGGATTTGAAAAAGAAAATTACAAATTTATATTTGACATAATTGAATATGCTAACCCAGATAATTTAATTATTGATTTAAGAGGTAACTTGGGTGGAAATTTAAAATACTCCAATAAACTTTACTCCTATTTAATCCCTGAAAAACATCCATTTCTCGATAGCATAGAAATGAATTCAAGATTTTCAATTTTACACACAAATGCTTTCCGAAATAAAAAAACAATCGGCAAATTATTTCACATTGTATTTCTACCTACCATAATTATTCATAAAGCCTTATTCATAACACTAAAAATGCAGACACGAAAAGGTAAGCATTATTATAAAACAGTTGATCTCAATGCAAACCCTAAAGCAAATAATTACAAAGGAGCTATTTTTGTCATCACAAACGGAACAACTTTCTCAGCAGGAGCGCTCGAAGCATCCATTTTAAAAGAAAC
>CALPVI020000274.1 GCA_943326975.2 Actinomyces viscosus
CGCACCATATTCAGGTGTCATTACATATAGAGAAACATCAGAATGATCTAAAATTTCAGTATCCGATTGACCAATACCAGAAGTTTCTAAGATGATCAAATCGTATTCTGCTGCTTTTAAAACCGTAATAGCTTCGGCAACATGTTTTGATAATGCTAAATTCGATTGACGAGTTGCCAAAGATCGCATGTAAACTCGTGAATTTTTAATTGAATTCATACGAATTCTATCACCTAACAATGCTCCTCCTGTTTTTCTTTTAGAAGGGTCAACTGAAACAACAGCAATTTGCTTTTCTGGAAAATCAATTAAAAAACGACGAACTAATTCATCAACTAAAGAAGATTTACCCGCACCTCCAGTTCCTGTAATCCCTAAAACTGGAACAGAAACTGCTTTTGCAATTTCTTGAATTTCTTTCAAAATAGATTGAGAAGCTTCAGCAAAATTTTCAGCAGCAGAAATTACTCTTGCAATTGTAGGAACATATTTATCTTTTAAATTCTTTATATCCCCTATCATTTTATCCCCAACTGGAAAATCTGATTTTTGAACCAAATCATTAATCATTCCTTGCAATCCCATTGCTCGTCCATCATCTGGGTGATAAATTCTTGTAATTCCGTAGGCTTGTAGTTCTTCAATCTCACTTGGAAGAATTGTACCTCCACCACCTCCAAAGATCTTAATATGAGGGGCACCTTTTTCTTTTAATAAATCATACATGTATTTAAAATACTCAGTATGACCACCTTGATATGAAGTCATTGCAATAGCTTGTGCATCCTCTTGAATTGCACAATTAACAACTTCCTCAACCGAACGATCATGTCCTAAATGAATTACTTCACAACCCGTTGTCTGAATAATTCTTCGCATGATATTTATCGCTGCATCATGACCGTCAAACAAAGACGCTGCTGTTACAATTCGAACATTATTAATTGGTTTATAAGGCTCAATTTTCTCCATATCGTAATTTAATAGTTCATTTAAAAATGCTTTACAAAAATATAAAAATTTTGGAAAAATGGAGAATAAATTTGAAAATTAAAATCGGATTATTAAATTTGTTTATAATAACGATATTAAAAGAAAAAGATATGTGGGAAATTAACCTAAAAGAATTGGAAGAACTTCAACCAATGATCGATAGACTTTATGAAAAAAAAGCGATTTTAGATAAAAATCGACCTTTCCCATCTTTTATTATCGAAAAAATTAAAGAAAACCTTTCATTTGAATGGACATATAACTCAAATGCAATTGAAGGAAACACAATTACTTTAAGAGAAACACAATTAATACTTCAAGAAGGAATTACAATAAAAGGAAAAAGTCTTCGTGAACACTTTGAAACATTTAATCACAATAAAGCAATTGATTATCTCTATTCGCTCGTTAAACCTGATTATGTATTCAGAGAAATAGACATTTTAAACCTTCATGGAGTTGTATTAAATAATATAGAAGAACATTTTGCTGGAAGAATCAGAACAGGTGGTGTACGTATAAATGGAGCTAATTTTATTCCACCAAATGCAAATAAAGTACCTGATTTATTTGACGAATTAGTAAAATTTGTAAATGAAAATCCACTGCATTTAAATGATATTCTATTAGCTACAATTTTTCATCATAAATTTGTATGGATTCACCCATTTTTTGATGGAAATGGAAGAACCGTTCGTTTAGCTATGAATCTAATTTTGATGAAAGCCGGATTCCCTCCTGCGATTATCTTAAAAACAGATCGTAAAAAATACTATGAAGCATTGAATCAGGCCAACAATGGTAGCTATTACAAGCTATGCTTATTGATGATACAAGCCATTGAACGAACATTAAACATTTATATATCTTCTCTACCAGGAAGTTATACCGAATACGATTCAATTAACAATATTGTAAATGAAGAACAAAGTCCTTATGGTAAAGAATACATAAGTTTACTTGCTCGTCAAGGTAAAATTGATGCGTACAAGGAAGGGAAAAATTGGTACACTTCGAAAGAAGCAATTGAAAACTATATGAATAGTAGAAAAAGAATCAGAAAAGTTAATAAAGACTCCTCTCAGCCAACAAGCAAAAAATAGAGAATCATGCTAGCTTCGACTTCGCTCAGCCAGCATGATTTAAAACCTTAAAATCATCTTAACATTAAATCTTCTTTGAGTCAAATAATTAGGTACAGCATACATATTGCCATCGGTTGTTTGCACCCATTGATGAGACAATATATTATTGATTCCTAGCAAATTAAAGACCTCCAACGAAACAATCGCATCTGTAAAGTATTTACGAAGTGATTTAAATTTTTCGTTATGCTTATACAATAAATCATATGATGTACCAATATCTACTCTGAAATATGATTTTTGTCTTAGTATTGCTTGATATCGATTTGAAGTTGGCGGACCGTAAGGTAAACCTGTTCCAAATTGAATACCAACTTGAACACTTATACTCTCGTAGCCAGGCATTCTATCTTGAATTAATGCACCAAAATTAAACCATTGATCAGTAGGTCTTGGAATAAAGCCTGGGTAGACTATTGCACTATCCAAAACAGTAGCATTTTGAGTTAAACCAGGCTTAATTACTTCACCGTCCGAATTCAAATAATTATAATAAGAATCATTTAATAAATTTTCTTTTGTTGAAAGCACACCTAATTTAAAGAAAGATTCTATTCCTTCTATAAATTGACCATTTACATTTAAATCCAAACCATAAGCATATGCAATCGCATCATTGCTAGCTAAATATAGTGTTCGAACATTATCAATGTAATATGGATTAACATCCCACATATATTTATAATAAGCTTCAGCAGTGAATTTAAAAGGGGATTTTCTTTGCCACATATTAAAATATACGTCTGTTCCAACTACAAAATGAGCAGATTTTTGAGATTTTACATTTAAATTTAATTGACCCGAATTTGTTCTAAATTCTCTATAAATTGGCGGTTGATAATACAAACCTGAGGATAATCTATATCTCACATCACGTCTAATAACTTTTCCTTCGTTTACCATATAAATTCTCGGAAAATAAGTTACCGTAACCCTTGGAGTTAAATAAGACTCTTTATTTATTGAGGTATAACCAAAACGAACACCATAATTTAAAGCTAATCTTGAAGAAGATTCTTTAATTGTATCTGTATAAAACCTCTCATTTATTAAAATTTCTCCTAAATCATTTTTAGTTTTCGATTTTACTTTTACAGAAACAATTTTATTTCGTTGTACTTTAGACCAAGTAGAATTCATCTGTAAAAAACCAGTATATTTTGAGTTTGATAAACTCAATTTACTTTTAATCGTTTTGTACAAATTCAATTCATCACTATTTGTATAAGGTAAAGAATATCCAGCAGAATCCAATACCTTCCATTCACTTAAAACATCACTAAATTGATCATGTTGATAATTAAGTCCCCATTTTAATTTATGATTTTGATAATGAGTTCGTTCATCATTTTTATATCCTGCGAAAAATTGTTGTTCGCCATTATGATACACAGAAAAAATATACGAATTCAATCGGTTTCTTGCATGTTCTAAAAACGTTCCTACACCAAGGGAAGCAATCGAATCTCCAAAATTTTGTTTCGATGGATCTGTTTCTAATTGATTCAAATAATATTGAC
>CALPVI020000275.1 GCA_943326975.2 Actinomyces viscosus
CTCTCAAAGTAGAATATCAACTATTGACTAATGACTATTAGCTATTGACTATATTAAACTATGGAAAAAACAGGATTCACCGGCTATCAAAGAATAGTTATTTTTATATTAGCATTAACTCAATTTTCGGTTGTGTTGGACTTTATGGTATTATCACCTTTGGGTGATACAATGATCAAATCGTTGGATTTGACTACTACTCAATTTGGTATTGTAGTTTCCTCGTATTCTTTAAGTGCAGGTGTAGCTGGATTTTTAACCGCTGGATTTGCAGATAGTTTTGACCGTAAAAAATTACTTTTATTCTTCTATATCGGATTTATATTAGGAACACTATTTTGCGGATTATCAGAATCATACTACCAGTTAGTAGCAGCAAGGATTATTACAGGATTATTTGGCGGTGTGATTGGTTCAATCTCTATGGCCATTGTATCTGATTTATTTACTTTGGAGCAAAGAGGACGAGTAATGGGGTTCCTTCAAATGGGTTTTGGCGCAAGTCAAGTCTTGGGCATACCAATCAGTTTGTATTTAGCTTACCATTGGAATTGGCAAACTCCTTTTATCATGATTGTTTTATTGGCTTTGTGTATTTGGGCAATTATCATTTTTAAAATCAAGCCGATTAAAGATCATCTAGCTGTTAAAAAGGAAAAATCAGCTTTACAGCATTTGACACATACATTAAAAACAAAAGATTATCGTGTTGGATTTGTTGCTTCAGCGCTACTTTCATTGGGTGGATTTTTAATTATGCCTTGGGGAAGTGCTTATGCCATTAATAATTTAAACGTTAGTGAAGAACAATTGCCTTTCATGTTTATGCTTGCAGGAGTTAGTACATTAATTATTATGCCTTTCATTGGTAAATTAAGTGATAAAATAGATAAATTCAAATTGATGTGGATGTCTACTGTATGGATGGTTACTATCGTAATGATTTATACAAATCTCTCACCAGTTCCATTTTGGATTGTTGTAACATTAAACGTTACGATGATGATGGGGGTAATGGCTAGAATGGTTCCAGCAATGGCTTTGATTACTTCATTACCTGTCATGCAAGATAGAGGAGCATTTATGAGTATCAATTCCTCTCTTCAATATGTTTCGGGTGGGATTGCAGCAGGAATTGGAGGAATGATTGTTCACCAACGAACGAAAACAAGTCCAATTGAAAATTTTAACATCTTAGGATTGGTGATGGTTTTTGTTGCTATTGCTTGTATAATTATGGTGTGGAGAGTAAAACAAATTATCCAAAAAAAGCAAAATATTCAGTCAAAATAATGATCTAAAAAAAGACTGAAACTAATCAATTTATTCTTCGTAACTTCCCAATATACAGAAGTTAAAATGGGAGAACATTCATATAAACGTCATTTAAAAACAATGCTTGTTGTTCTAGTGGTGTTTTTTGTTTTTACTCAATCCATTGCACAAAAGAAAAGCTATAATCCAGGAGAAAAATACACACCTATCCAACTAAAAGAAGACTTTGGGGTTTTCAGAGAGAAATTAGAAATCAACCTTGCGAATCTCTACCTCTATAATCAAAAAATAAGACTTGATTTTGTATTTGATAGTCTGTATAATGCAATCGACCATCCAATGACAGATATGGAGTTCTATGCATTTCTAACTCCGATCAATTCCATCATTAAAGATGGACATAATTACATCTATCCTGACCCTGTTGTTACCCATTATTTCAATCAAACATGCAAATTCATTCCCTATCACATTCTTTGGATTAATAACAAATTAGTTGTAGATAAGCAATGTACACCTGATTCATCAATAATAGTAGGGTCTGAAATTTTGAAAATAAATGGATTAGATGCGAAATATATTTTCAACGAGTTACTTCGCAGACAAGTGAGAGATGGCTACAATGAAACCTACCCAATTTGGAATTTGAACCATTATTTTAGAGAATATTATAGTTATATTTTTGGTCATCCTGAAACGTTTACAATCACTTATAAAACAAACGATGAAGCTATAAAAACAGTTATGGTAGATGCGCTAACTAAAGAAAATATGATGTGTTATTTAGGTAGTACATTGTATCCCGATTTAAAAAAGGAAAAAGGTGTAGATTACCAATTTGATGAATCAATAGAAACGGGCTATTTAAAAGTTCGCAGTTTTGATAGAGTTATGTTTCACAAGAAATTTCATCAAAACTATGCACGAGAAATCCGAAAAGCCTTCTTTGAAATCAAACAAGACAATATTGAAACATTGGTATTAGATTTAAGAAACAACCAAGGAGGAAACTTTGAATATGGGCAATATCTTTTGTCGTATTTACTCAAAGAACCTTTTCATTTAATAGAACAAACAAAAGCAGTTAATGGTTTCGCTAAGAAACGATTACGAAAAGGAGTTTGCTACGGAACTAAATTAACTAAAATCAAACGAAATGCATATCATGGAAAATTATATGTATTAATCAATGGAGGATGTTTTTCTAATTGTGGAATTGTCGTTTCTGATTTATCATATTACAACCGAGGAATTTTAATTGGAGAAGAAACAGGTGGAAACAAATCCATTTTATCAGGAAATGTAGGTTTTGAAACTGTAACCGTTCTTCCAAATACAAGTATTCATTGCGATCCGGTAAATCATCAAATTCAAGTGAATTCAAAGATAGAAAATGATGGTCATGGGACTATGCCGAATTATTGGATTACGCCTTCTTTATCCGACATTATCAACAAGAACGACATTGTGAAAAATTTTGTCTACAAGATGATTATGGAAGGGAATTGAGTGAGGCTGAGACTGAGGTTGAGACAGAGGTTAAGATTGAGGTTAAGATTGAGATTAAGACTAAGGTAAGATTGAGACTGATGGATTTTTACATTCCTGTGTTGATCAATTTATAATCTGAAGGTATTTCTAATGAGAATACTTTTTCTTTATTTTCAACTTGAAATTTATAGTTTGATGCTTGGTATTCCATTTTCATTCCGTCTGCGATCATCGAAAAATATAACGGAAAGCCAGGAATTTTCTCATTTAAAATCGTTTGACCTGTTTTATCTACAACTATTTCATTCGTGTACCAGTAAATCATTTCGGATTTTCCTTGTCGCATAATTGCTTTCTTACAATTGAAACCCAAAATAACTTTTTTCTCATTTACTAATTGAACTGTGATCAATGAATCAGCAATTTTTGGTTTTGCGTTAATTTCTTTTTCTCCTAAAAGAACCGCAAACTTTCCTGAAGGACTTGATGACAAAGAAATACCTCTATTCTCAGTTTTATTTACCACAATCGAATTATCATAAATCGTCCCCATTTTGAAATTCATACGAGATTGCGTTTTTGTATAATACAATTCCATTTTACTATCGAATAACATTCCAACTGTTTGTTGTGTCTGTAAAGATGTATCCACAGCTGTTACTTTAATATTATATTGAAAATAACCTTCACTTTGCTGACAATAGCTGTAAAAAGAAAGTATCAGCAAAATGAAAGTATGTAAGAATTTATTTTTCATCTAATTAAATTCAATCTATTAAAAATTTGATTTTAATACCTTTGTTCTATAAACTACTTTTTCGTTAGAAAGTAATTCAATGTGATACATACCCATTGCATAATTTGTCAAATCAACATTGAATTTACTCAACTC
>CALPVI020000276.1 GCA_943326975.2 Actinomyces viscosus
ACAAATGTTCAAACTGAACCAATCATTTTAACGATAAAAGGTAAAGTATTACCTCAAGAGGTTAAACCAGCTGAGCAAGAACAACCAAAGAACTAATATATTAAATAAAATATACAAAAAAGGGAATCAAATGATTCCCTTTTTTGATTTACAAAACTCCATCTAACCATTTCTTAAAGTCACCTACCCTTTCTCTACTTACTATTCCTATTTCCTCTTCTAAATTAGTAATTGAAACTTTCAATCTACTATTGAAATATGATGAAACTTTTTGAATAGCATTTAAAGAAATAATTACTTTTCTATTTATTCTAAAAAATTCTTGTTTATCCAAACAACTATCTAATTGATCAATTGTATAATCAATAATATATTTTTTTCCAACATTATTTACCAACAATACAACACCATCTTCAGCAAGAAAAAAAGAAATTTGATCTGTTTTGATCGAGGATATCGTATCCCCCATTTTTACAATAAAACGATTTTTAATTTGTATCGATTCTATTTGATACAATTCAGAGAGATCAATCAAATTAACAGCTTTACTTTCTTTAGTATATTTTAAATCTTTATATTTTTCAATAGCTGCTTTCATCTCATAAATTCCGATAGGCTTCAACAAATAATCTATACTATTCAACTTAAATGCTTGAATTGCAAATTCATCATAAGCAGTCGTAAAAATAATTGGTGTTTTAATATTAATCTTTGAAAAAATATCAAAACTTAAACCATCAGAAAGATGAATGTCAGAAAATATAATATCTGCATTCATTCCATTATTAAATGCAATAACACTTTCTTCTACAGATTCAAAAACTGCAATAATATCAATCGTATCATCAACCTTTTTTAAAATATTTTTTAAATAATCCGCTGATAATTTTTCATCTTCTATTATTATAACTTTCATATCCCTGATAATAAAGGTAGTAAAACACAAAATTGATTATCTTTATTTAACAATTCGATTTCTTTCTCTGTAAAATAACTATATCTTACTTTAATATTTGCTATTCCTATTTTTGAGCTCGGTTCATACACTTCTCGTAATTGAAGATTGTTGCAAATTTTCAATGTGTCATTTATACTTTCAATTGAAATATACAAAGGCTTTAAACTTGAAATTTGATTATGTTTCATTGCATTTTCAACTAATATCTGTAATGACAAAGGAGGAATACATTTATCATAAGATTTGTTATCTATTTCTACATTAAAATGAATATTTTCTCCAAATCTTATTTTTAAAAGATAAAAATAAGATTCCATGAATTTCATTTCCTCTTTCAAACTAATGAGCTCATTGTTTTTATTATCCAATAAATAACGGTACACTTTTGACAATTGATTAATAAATTCAACGGCTTTGTCTTGATCAAGATACACCAAAGAAGATAAAACACTTAAATTATTAAATAAAAAATGTGGGTTTAATTGACTCTTTAAATTTTGAAGTTGAGCTGCAACAGACTCAGTTTTATATTTTTCTACTTCTAATAAACTTTCTTTCCAATTCTTAAAAAATTGTCTACTTAATTCTACAGATAAAATTATAAAAGCAGTTAGCAAACCAATAATTAGAGATGGGTATAAAAAATTACCTTGTTGTTCTGGAGAAAGTTTACAAACAAAAGTATTGTAAAGAAAAAGAGATAAGTATATTGTAGTTATTGTATAAATAGAAGTCGACAACAACTGAAAAACAACTCTCATTTTCACATTATCTTCCCATATAATATAATTATTCAATTTTAGATCAAGTAAAATATTACCTTCCCAAACAAGGAAAGTAATAATAATACATGTCAATAAACTTCCTAATTCATTACTTTCACCTTGTTTTTGTGGTGCTACAAAATGAAGCAATAAATAAATAATTGTGCCTACTAAAACTACTATGATATATCTTATCTTGCATGTTTTCATATATATTTATTAAAACTGTATCTTATATACAAAGTTTGGAAACAAACCAATTTGATATGCTGTATTGATTTGTCCATTTAATGGATTATATCTTTGAGCAAATACATTTTTATGGTTCGTTATGTTTTGAATGTCTAAGTACCATGATTGGGCAATTTTTCGTTTTTTACTATTCATCGTAAATCCAATTTTCACATCCAATCGAAAGAAATTTGGGTTTCTTGCGGTGAAGGCATAATCATCCCCTTTTAAAACTTGAAAATTAATCAATTGTGACGCCTCTAAATCAACCGGTGTGTAATAACGTCCTCCAGCATGCGTATACTTTATGTCAAATGTTAATGAATTACGTTTTTCTTTTCCAACTTTAAATTCTTTTCCAGCTAAAACATTGTAAACAAATTTGCCATTGAAACCCGTATTACGCTCTATATTATCGCTACCAGTGTAAAGTGAATTATAAATAGAACCTGTTATTAAAGTATAATATCCTTTACTAAAATATTTTTCAATAGTCATCTCTAATCCATAATTTCTTCCTTTTCCTGAATTAACTAAATATGATGTTTCATTCGGAAAAAAGCTTGCTCCTGCATTTAACATAGAATAAGAACTCGCAATTTGTGTCACAGGTACATTAAATAAAAATTGGTAATATGTTTCAAATTTAACTCTCCAATCTTTTACAGGGAATAATTCATAGCCTAAAACCAATTGATGACTTTTCGTAAAACCCATGTTTTTATTTGACTGTACATATGTACCATCTGCTAATAAAGTTCTATAAAAATATGCATCTGTAGGTTGCATTTGACTATGTAAACCATAACCAAAACTTACATTACTTTTTTCATTTAATTGATATTTAATCCCTAATCTAGGTTCAACAAAACTTGATTTATTTAAAAATAAATATTGAGTATGTAGTCCTATATTAATAGTTAGTCTATCTGATGCACTGTATTTAACATGAGCGTATCCTTGCATTAAGGAAGTGTAATCATTAAAATCCCAAATTTGCTTCCAATCAGTTGTGTAATATTTGCTTCTATAGAAAAGATTTAAATTAATTAATTCTTCTAAAACACCAACTTTAACAAACAATTTTGAATTTATTTTTGAATTAAAAGAACTGTTTACTGTGTATCTAATTTGTTGCGTTTTATTCTCTAAAATTCGTTTAATATCACCTGTGTTAAAATTTATTGAATCTTCATTATATAAAGATGCAGAATAAGTAGCACCTACAACCGTTTTAAAATATGACTTTTGATTGAGACGAATAAAATGATTAATTCCTACCAAACCCATTTTACTTGTAAAATAACTATCTCTTGTTGGGTTTGCAAATAAATCTGTACTGTCAATTTCATCATGCAGGAAATTGATTTTACTTTTACCTGCAATACCAAACAATACAAACTTTCCAAGTTTAGTATTTCCTCCATTAATTTTAAATGATATATCTTGGTAAAAAGGTGTTGCTGTTGTCCCGATAGGAATCCCAGCTTTTTGTGCAAATTCAGTAAATGAATAACGATATGCGATTAAATAAGAAGATCCTTTTGATTTTCTAAGTGGCCCCTCTGTAACACCTTCTAATCCAGTCAAAGCACCTAATTGAAAAGTATGTTCTCTTTTATCAGGATTTCCTTTTCTGAAACCTAAATCAAAAACACCTGCAGTAGCATTTCCATATTCAGAA
>CALPVI020000277.1 GCA_943326975.2 Actinomyces viscosus
ACACCTGCTTTTTCCACTTCGATAGCCTCGTAGATGTAAGCTTTTAAAAGTTGTTCATTTTCAGTTATTTCACTCAGATTTGTAAATCGAATTTGACGTCCAGATTGTACATTTTCAGTTTGTTGAAATAATAATCCTTCGGCGTTATTTAATAATGCTCCTTTCATGAATAAAAGCGCGCAATATTCTTTGAATCCGTGTATTAAGACAATATTTTTCCCTTTGTAAGTATAACATGGAACTTTCCATTTAAAATCTTCCTCTAATTGGCATCCCAAGGCAATTTTACGAAGTTTTGTCAATTCATCTTGCCATTTTTTTACCTTACTTAGAAATTCGTCAACTTTTGGATTCATGTTTAAAAATTAAAGCATTAAAAATAAGTAATTCAATAGAATATTATTTAAAATTTGATAATTATTACTGTGCACCGTTTTGTTTAGCTATATCGATCCAATACTCCACCAATGATTTTGGGTCTGCTCCAATTGATTTTGCTAAATATAAAGTCATTGCCATTACTTGAATAGAAGCTTTGCTTAATTCAGAAATATTAGTTATTCGTCCAAATTTTTCTTGTAAAGTAAGTTGCAGTAATTCATTGTGTTGCTCGATGAATTCAATAGCTGTAATAGATTGAAATTCAATCGAAGGTTGAAGTAATAATTGATAAAAATCTGCCCCCATTGTTGAAATTAAGACATCAGGTATTTCATCTCCCAATTTTTTCCATTCAATTAACGTTACTTTATCTCCTGAAGCAGCTAATCCAGTGTCTAACAATAATGAAAATGCAACATCTGCTAAGTTTTGCATAACTTCTAAATAGCTATCTTGAGCTTGTTCAAACTGAGAAGTTTCTTGCCCTTTTAAGTATTCTTGTACTGTAAGTTTGGGTAATTCATTTACTTCTGGACAACCATTCAAACAAGGGAATTTATCTCCTTGATACATGTATTGAACTTCTTCGTTTTGTATTTGACGACCAAGCGGAAACAAACGACAAGCAAGTGGACGAGAACTATGAACACTGCATCCAAAATTTTCTACATATAAATTACAAGCAGATTTTCCCTGCGTATTTTTCTCCCCTTTAAAACGCAAAAGAATCCCTCCAAAGTCAGTAAAATGTTGAATGAACTCTTGAACGGAAAGTTTTTTTTCATTCGCTAATTGAGCAATTTCCCAAGGGTTCAAAAAAACTTGATTTCCATGACAACAAGTGCCTTTGCGTGAGCAGGTGAGAGGGAGTTGATCGAGTAAATTGACAGTGTTTATAACCATTTAACAAGTTTAAGATTATATTTTGTAATAAAAATAAATTTCAATTTTTACAAAGATTGTAATTTTAATTCTATTTCATTTTTTGTTGATTTTTCAAAAATTATAATCTCATTTGCACCATCTCTACTTGTAATTCTCTTTTGTGCAAATTGTATATATTCACTCTTACCATCTTTAAACAATCCTATTAATTCAATATCCATACCTTCAGGTACGCCTTTAAAAAAAAGTCTATTATCTTCTATGTAAGAAAAAGGTAAAACCGAATTTATATCTTTAAAAACAGCAACTAAACTTGGGGTGAAATCACCTTTAAATTCTACTGAAAAATCAATCTTTTTTGAATCTTCCTTATAAAATCGATCACAATTAATCCAACCTAATTTCCCAGATGAGAGTAATAAATTTTCAGTATAAAATTCTGATTCAGCAGAGATGGTATCAAAAATAAAATTAGTATCCACTTTTTTCTTTTTGACATTTTTCAGCGTTTTGGTAATCTTAAAAAGTTCTCCATTTATTTTTTCATATTTCCATTCAGAATATGAAGTTAATTTTTTATTGACATAAGTTGAGGAATTGCCACTTTTTTGAATTACTGAATTAACCGAATTAGATTCACTTTTCGCCCATTGAATATTATCATTATGTTTGATTCCGTTAAAAATTTCTGTGCTATCATTTTGTTGTTTATCTCTAAAAATGATTTTTATATTTTCATTTGGTTTTAGTTCTAATTTTTTATTTTTTTGATAAGCTTCTATTTGAATCATTCCTCTTGATTCCAATAATTTATTATTAATATCTAGTGTTGTTAAATTAGCTAAAACAAAATCTTTTTTTGAATAAAATTCTTTAACATTTAATGTAATAGGTGATTTTAAATCTTTCGTTTGAAAGCAATCATTACTAATTTCAATACTAGTACCAGCTTTACAAATCAGCAAAGTATCTAAATTTGGTTTGATTTTAAATACTTGATTTGTTGATTTAAAATCCTGAAATACTTTATTATTAGTTGAAAAATTTCTCTGAATTTCAACTCTTCTATTCTGAAGTTTTTCCTTTTCGGTTGAATTTGAATTCAATTGAATTGATTCACCTTTAGAAAGAATATGAATTGGATTAATTAATCCATTTTTTTCTAAATAACTCTTTACTTTTTTAGCCCTTTGTAAAGAAAGATAGTTATTGTAATCAATTGCTCCATCAGGATCAGTATACCCAATTAAAGCAATTTCTTCAAATGAACTCGTTTTTTTAATTTGTAATATAATTGAATCTAGTTTTTGCTGACTTTCAATTGATAATTCAAAACTATTTTGTTGAAAGTAAATTTGTTCATTCTGACCAAAAATATTACCGCTTAAAATAAATGTAATTAAAGCAAGTACAGTGAATTTATAAAATCGATAAATAATTGAAGGAAAATGTAAAGAATAGGTCATTTAAAAATGAATTGATTTGTAAATTATTAACGATTAAAATAATATTTTATTACTATGATATCAACTTTAACAGATTATCAAAAGTCTTTTTTGGCCTGATTTTTCTCTGGGAGCACGATGAATACAAGGTGGAACTTGAAGTTGGGGGTGATCAATTGCTAATCTCCATAGATTTCCTTTGCCTAAATTAATAGGTTTCGCTCCAGGTAATGCTTGGTAATGTAGGTCAAAAAAATGTTCTTCGATAAAATCTTCAAATTCACCCTCTTTTAGTTTAAATCGATTGATTAATTCATTTGCAATTTCTGGTAAACGCACTTTTTGAATTGCATGAGAATTGGGTAAAATATCACTCGCATCTCCATGATAGGTGCATAAAAATGTATCCGCTGGAATAGGGGAGCGATCTACATGAAAAGAATAGACATCCGTTGGGAAAAAATTGTTTTCCAAATCCTCTTCATAACAAGATATTAAATTCAATGTTGGAGAAGCTCCATATTCAGTTAATAATTCAAAATCATTCAATAAAGTCAAACGTGCGACATGACCATTTTCACTTAAATTGATTTCCCTAAGTTCATCTACTTCTATTGAAACAATATTATCCTCTGATTCAAACTTTTGAACAATTTCAGAAAAATCACCAATCAATTCACGCTTCCAACAAACTGCATTTTTTTTCCCTTTATATCTATAACCAATAAGCTCATCAAAGTTTGAAACTAAATGGATTTGATTTTCAAAGGAAGTCATTTTGTACATAGAGTTAAATGAAAAAAATTCACTAAAAAATGAAATATTAATGATTTGATTTAAGTTTTTTTTTAAAACAAAAAACCTTTCATCAAAAGTATGATGAAAGGTTTATAAATTTTAAGATTTCAATTAAATAGATAC
>CALPVI020000278.1 GCA_943326975.2 Actinomyces viscosus
GATGATAAATCAGCTTTTGTTAATTATTTGGTGATAAGCAATGGTTCAATTATTCATGGTTATACATCAGAAGTTAAAAAGAAGTTAGATGAAACACCAGAAGATATAATTGGATTTGTTTTACCTGAATTACGTGAAAAATTTAGTAGTCAATCAAGAGAAGTTTTACTTTCAACATCAATCAATTTAAAATTAGCAGGAATTACTTTTTCTGTACCTCAGATAGGGGATAAAAAGCACTTAGTGGAACTTTCAGAGCGTAATGCTAAGTTCTACAAATTAGAAAAATTAAAGAAAGAAAAAATCGTCAATCCCGAACGACATACTGAGCGGATTTTAGAACAGATTAAAAAAGATTTCCGTTTACAAGATTTACCTATTCATATTGAGTGTTTTGATAATTCAAACATTCAAGGTACTCATCCTGTTTCGGCTTGTGTTGTTTTCAAAAATGCCAAACCAAGTAAACAAGACTACCGACATTTTAATGTAAAAACGGTGGAAGGGCCAAATGATTTCGCAACGATGGAAGAGATCGTTTATCGTCGTTATAAGCGATTATTAGATGAAAATCAATCATTGCCTCAGTTAATTGTAATAGATGGTGGAAAAGGACAATTGAGTTCGGCCTTGTTAGCTTTGGAAAAACTAAATTTAAGAGGTAAAGTTGCTATCGTTGGCATAGCCAAACGTTTGGAAGAGATATTTTTTCCCGGGGATAGTTTACCGATTTATATTGATAAAAGAAGTGAAAGTTTAAAAGTAATTCAATATTTACGAAACGAAGCGCATCGTTTTGGTATTACTCATCATAGAGATCGAAGAAGTAAAGCTGCAATTGATTCAGAGTTAATGCAGATTGAAGGTATAGGCCCTAAAACGCAAATGAATTTAATGAAAGAATTTAGGACAGTTTCTAAAATTAAAATAGCTGATATAGAAGAGATTGAGAAAATTATTGGCAAATCAAAAGCCAAATTAGTTTGGAATTATTTCAACAAATAATTTTGGTTTTTAAGAATTATTCCTTAAATTGTAATTATTGAACGTATTTATTCGTTCAAAAAAACTACTATTTTCTGCCAACTACTTGTTTTACTTGGGTTTTAATTTTTATTAATTTTTAGATATGGTAATTTTCATTATTACGATTTTATGTTTTATAACAATTACTTCTTGGATGTATATCAAAGGAAAGGAAATTGATCACGATATTTACAATGAACAAGATAATGTGATGGATTAAACAAATAATTCAGATACAATATAATCTGCTTTTAATTTCCCCTCTTTAGTTAAATACAAGATGTTTTTTTCCGTGTACATCCAATTAGATTCAGAAAATTGGATTACTTTGGATTGGAATGTTTCTTGAAGTGGAAGAATTTCTTGTAAAGAACTTAAATTAACTCCATAAATCGTTCTTAACCCTGTTAAAAGAAGTTCATTAAATTGGTTTTCTTTTGTTAGCTCTTCTAGTTCAAACCAATCTTCTTTATTTTCTATTAATTGAATATATTTTCTGTTATTGGAAATATTCCAACTTCTAGATTTACCATTAAATGAATGTGCCGATGGTCCAATACCTAAATAGTGAATACCTTTCCAATAACTAGAGTTATGTTTTGATTCAAATCCTTTTTTTGAAAAATTGGAAATTTCATATTGTTGAATACCAACATTATCGAGCATTTCAACCAATAGATTGAATTGTTCACTTTGTTCATCTTCGTTGGAGGGTATTATTTTTTGTTCTGCTACCCATTTTTTTAAAGCAGTTTTACCCTCGACAGTTAGGCAGTATGCTGATATATGTGGAACATTTAAAGCAATCGCTGTTTCGATGCTTTTTTTCCATTCTTCTAGAGATAGATTGGGTAAGCCATATATTAGATCGATGCTAATATTTTTAAAACCAACAGATTGTGCGTATTTTATGCAATTGAAAGATTCTTCACTCGTGTGTGCGCGGTTCATCCATTGTAAGTCAGACTCTCTAAAGGATTGTAAACCAATACTTAGTCGATTAATTCCAATAGATTTAAATTGATTTAGATTTGCAAAAGTTAAGTCATCAGGATTAGCTTCTAGAGTGATTTCTACTTTAGGATCAATTGAATAAATCGTTCTAATAGTTGTTAAAATTGATTCTATTTCTTTTTTTGATAATAAACTTGGAGTACCACCACCAAAATAAATTGTTTCAATGTTTTGTAATCCTTCTTCTTTTTTTAAATATTCTTTTCTTAGAATAATTTCTTTGCATAGACTATCTATTAATTCTTTTCTATAAGAACTAAATGTGGTACTAAAATGAAAGTCACAATAAGAGCACTTTTTTTTACAAAACGGAATATGAATATAGATACCAGCCATTGTGGACAAAGGTAGTCACCATTTTCTTTAAAAAAAACTTTTTCAAAAAGACACTTTTTTTTATTGATTTTAAATAAATTATTGTAAATTAATCACATATATTAAATCATTACAGGATGAATTTCAATGAAAATAAAAAATCGCTTAGTGAAGAATTAGATCATTTTATCAATGTTTTAAATGAATTATTACCTCATTATGAAAAATTAATGGATAAAGTTCAGTTGAATGATGAAGAATTAAAAGAATTAGGTGAAGTAGAATATTTTTTAATTGAAGTCAATGCTAAAATCAATGAAATTAAAAGTCGTTTAGATCAACATTTATTTGGACACACTTTAGATGTCTATTATAAGTACAAAGAAAAAGCAAAATCTGGTGATTTGTATGCTATTCAAAAAGTAAATAGAATGCGAGATTTATTTTCTAGTTCTTTAAAAGATGAAGCTATTGTGAATTGGAATTAATTCTTTTTTTCAATTTCATTATCTCTGAAAGCAGATGGAACTAAATCGGGAATAATTTTTAACACTAATGGTAGCAATACTGCTCCACCTGGAAGCATAAAAATTGCTAAAGAAGGCATTGATTTAACGATATCTAAGAATTGTGTTTTAACTAATTCTTTCTCTTCCTTTGTTAAATCCTCAGTGGCAGATTTCTTAATGAGAAATACCAATTCTTTACTTTGTTTTAATTCAACTGCCAATTTATCCTTATTTCTTCCTAGTATTTTTAACCAATGTTTAGATAGATTGCTATACATTAATTCATACGATGATTTTGATTGCAAAAAGGCAACTTTATCATTATTTTCTAAAACAAATTTTTCAATTAAAACGATAGTTTCTTTTAATGTATTTGGAGAAAACTTTAAAAAATCGCAAATTTCAATTAAATATTTCTTTTCTTCTAGAGATTCTGCTTCATTTTGAGTAAAAATGGTCAAAATAGATAAATCAAATACAAATTGTTTGAACATCCAATTACTAAAAAAAACATCTGTAAAGTCGCTTAATTTACCTCCTTTTTTGAATGTTGTCAGCATTTCACTTCTATGTTCTTCAGCTAAATTAGCAGATGCTAAAAAGATTTTAAACATTGCTTTTTCAGTATCTTGAAGTACACCATCTGAGTATGCTGCAAGACAAATTGCTCTTAACGCATTTTTAGCAAGTTCTGTATAATTTGAGAATGTCTTATTGTCTTTACTTTTTAAATAATCATAAAATAATATAACGTCCAA
>CALPVI020000279.1 GCA_943326975.2 Actinomyces viscosus
AGAAATAGAAGTTTCAATACTGACGCATTGTAATCCATAACTATTAGCAGCAAAAGCCAAAGCGGAATCAGCTAACGAATAACTGATTCCACCGTGTAATATTTCAAATCCATTTAACATATCATCTTTGATTGAACATTGTAAAGTACAAGTGCCTAACTCAATATTCAATACTTCAACGCCTAACCAAATGCTAAAAGCATCTTTAGACATCATTTTTTCAACGATTTGTTTTGGAGTTAACATGTTTATTTTAAGATATTAGACATTAGAATCTAGATATTAGATTTAAAACTTAATCCAAAATCCATCATCCAAAATTTAATTAAGCTTGCGCTCTTCCCATCAATGTAATCATTGCAATTGTCACAATGAATAATTGAGTTGCAGTTTCATCATCTAAGCTTGTTCCATCAGCATCTTCTGTACTGATTTCAAGTGCCATAAATTGTGCTAAATGTGGTTGATCACAAAAGTTTTCTAATTCATCTTCTTCTTCATGTTCGAAGTAAGAATCTAACATTTCGAAATAAGGTTGTTCGAAAGCATCGATATCTTCGTCAGAAATTGTTTTTAATGTGATTCTTTCTTGAGCATATGCTTCAGAAATCAAGCAGAAATAATAAATGATTAAACCTTCTAGTTGTTCGTTTTCATATTCAATTGCTGCAGACATTACATAAGCCAAAAGTGTTTGTTGCGATAACGCAAAAGTTTCGGATAATCTCTCTAAACCTTCATCATCTAAATTATCTACTTTTTTTATTGCAGCTTCAATGCTTGCTAAAGATACGTGTTTCATTCTGTGTTATTTTTTGTAAAAGTAAGTTTAAAAACTGAAATTGAGGATATTTAAAAAGTAATTTGTTTGGTTAATTATTGTACAAAATTGAAGAAAAGAGTAAAATATAAGTTAATGAATTTAAAGGACTAAAACTATTTCCTATCTTTCGGAAATAAAACTAAAAATATGACCTTTTTTAAAGAAGAGTTCTTGCACTTTTTTATTGATTTAGCATCAAATAATAATAAAGAATGGTTTGATGAGAATAGAAAAAGATACGAAGGTTTTGTTAAAAATCCGTTCAAAGATTTTGTTAATCATTTAATTCAAGTAATATCTGAAATTGACGATTCATTTATAGGAGTTGAAGCTAGTGAATGTATTTTTAGAATTAATCGGGATATTCGATTTTCGAAAGATAAAACTCCCTACAAAATGAATGTGTCAGCGATTATTTCTCCAGAAGGAAAAAAATCTAAAGCGATAAATGGCGTTTATATTGAGCTTGGTCCAGAACATTTTCGAGTTTATGGAGGAGTTTATGAAATTGATAAAGATGATTTACTTTCTGTAAGAGAAGAAATTGCAAAAGATCCTATTAAATTTAAATCAATCTATTCAGATGCTAATTTCAAGTCTGTTTTTGGTGAATTGTTAGGGGAGAAAAACAAAGTTTTACCAAAGGAATTAAAAGAATTTGGAGAAATAGAGCCTTTGATTTTTAATAAACAATGGTATTTTTATAAACAATTTAATCCAGATGTGATTTTACAAGAAGATTTAGATCAAATAGTAGTTGATTGTTACAAAGCAGGAAGGCCAGTAGAGAATTATTTTAATGAAATAATAAAAAAATAAGCATGAAAAAAATAATATTCGTTTTATCATTCATGTCCATTTTAAATGTTGTTGGACAAAAAAGAGAATTAACCTTAGAACAAGCAGTTTTACAACAAAATAGACAGTTTGGACCAGATAAATTAAAGCAATTTCAATGGATTCCGGGAACGGAAGAGTATGTTTACGTGGAGTCGTTTACAAAATTAATGAAAGCATCTGTTACTGATAAAAAAGCTGTTGAGATTCTGAACTTAAAAGATTTAAATGAAAAATTAGGCTCTAAATTTAATTGGTTTTCGGGTCTTACATGGAAAGATAAATCAACTTTTTACATCAATGATGGAGTTCATTTTTACAAATATAATTTAGAAACCAAAGTAGGTTCAAATTTATTTAGAATTGATGATAATTCGGCAAATGCTGAATTCAACATAGAGAATGAAACGGCTGTTTATACGATTGATAATAATCTTTTTTATACAAATTTCAAAAATCCTAAAGTAGCAATTACTGATACGAATAATTTGAATCTTGTTTCAGGTCAATATTATGCAAGAAATGAGTTTGGGATACATACTGGGATTTTCGTTTCACCTAAAAGTAATTTTATCGCATTTGCTCAAAAAGATGAAACAGATGTAGCTGAATATCCTTTGGTTGATATATCAAAAACACCAGGAGAATTAATGCCTATAAAATATCCGATGGCAGGACAAAAATCTGAAAAGACAAAAATTGGAATTTATTCGATTGAAACAAAAAAAACAATTTTTATTTCTCCAGTTGGTTCATCTGATAGTTATTTGACAAATGTTGTTTGGACACCTGATGAAAAATTTATTTTAATAGCAGAAGTAAATCGTGAACAAAATCACATGTGGTTAAATAAGTATGATGCTATTTCAGGAAAATTAGTAAAAACACTTTTTGAAGAACAGAATGAAAAATGGGTTGAACCAGAACACCCTGCATTTTTTCCTTCACCCACTTCTTCTAATTTTGTTTGGATTAGCGAAAGAGATGGATTTAATAACTTGTATTACTATGATATAGAAGGGAAGTTAATTCAAAAATTGACTTCAAATAAATTTGTTACTAAAAACATATTACAATCTATCAATAAAGGAGCTGAAATTGTTTTTGCTGCTACAGGAGAAAGTGCATTAAATACGCTTTTTTATGCTGTATCTTTAAAAGGAAAACAAAGGTTATTGACAACTGATTTAGGTTTGCATTCAATTTCAATCAGTTCAAATGGAAAGTGGATTTTTGATGAATTTTCTTCGCATACAATCCCTATGCAAAGTCAATTAATTAGTATTGATGGGAAAACAAAAAATGTACTACTTGTTTCAGTGAATAAATTAGCGGATTTTAAAATTGGTGCTTCAGAAGTTGGTACAATTTCGGCAGCTAACGGAATGCCATTGTTTACTCGTTTAATTAAACCAAGTAATTTTGATCCGAATAAAAAATATCCTGTTTTGGTTTATGTATATGGAGGTCCACATGCACAGATGATTACAAATTCATGGTTAGATGATGCTGATTTATGGATGTTTTGGATGGCTGAACAAGGTTATTTAGTTTTTACTGTTGATAACAGAGGTTCAGGTGAAAGAGGTTTTGAATTTGAAAGCGGTATTCACAGGCAATTAGGTAAAATTGAGATGGAAGATCAAATCGCAGGGGTTAATTACTTAAAAACGCTTCCTTATGTGGATGCTAATCGATTAGCAGTTCATGGTTGGTCGTTTGGAGGTTTTATGACTACATCACTTATGTTGAGAAATGCAGGTGTATTTAAAGTAGGTGTAGCTGGAGGTCCAGTAACTGATTGGAAATATTACGAAGTGATGTATGGAGAAAGATACATGGATAGACCTTTTGAAAATCCAAAAGGGTACGAAGAAGCATCTTTATTAACGCATGCTGAAAAATTAAAAGGGGATTTATTATTGATTCATGGAACAGTTGATGATGTAGTAGTGATG
>CALPVI020000280.1 GCA_943326975.2 Actinomyces viscosus
GCTTGTTAATGGAGTGAATGAAGAAAAAGTAAATTCTTTTTATGCATACATAGAGCCTAAAAATGTACGAAGTATTCAAATGAGTGAAAATTTTGGATTTCAAAAATGTGCAACGGTCATCACGCAAACCTACAGTCGAATTAAACCAAAAAAAAGTAATCGTTTTGTAGAAATAAAAAATTGGGGTGAAATAAAGTCTTCAATTGATAGTAATTTTGGAAACTATTCTTATTATTTTGATGCATATACTCAACAAGGACCTTTTTATGGTTTGAAAAATGATAAAGGTGAGCTAATTGCTTTTTGTAAATACAATGAAGCAACCTGGCAAATTGTTCGTTTACCAGGTAAATCGGGCGATTTTTTAACTAAAATAATTCCTTTCATTCCTTTCTTGAATAAAATTATAAATCCAAAAAAACACACATTCATCGCACCAGAAGCTGTTTGGGTTAAAGATAATAATCCAAGTTTAGTAGATGAATTATTTTCCGGATTACTTTCAGAAAAAAATAAAACACTAATACTCTGGTGGACAGATAAAAAAGATACTTTATTTAAATCAACAGTTGAAAAAATCAATTGGGGATTATTACATAAATTAGTAGGTCAAACAGAAGTAAATGTTATGCGAAAATCAAATCATAAGTTAGATGAGAACTTGGTGCATTATGTTTCTTGTAAGGATATGATTTAATCAAGACATTAGAAACTAGATGATAGAAATTAGATGCTAGATAGCAGTAAGCTTAGAAAGACAATCCGTAAAAAGAGTTCAAACAACCTGAATTTGTATTACCTTCCAGTTGATGTTTCTTATGAATTTTGAACCATAATTTTAAACTCATAAGAAATGAACAAGACAATTTTAATTACAGGAGCAAGCAGCGGAATTGGAAAAGAAACAGCTAAATATTTTCAAACTAAGGGATGGAATGTTATTGCTACAATGAGAACACCCGAAAAGGAAACTGAGTTAAATAAACTAAAAAACACTTTTGTAATTAAACTTGATGTTTTAGATATAGCATCAATTAATGAAGCTGTAAAACTAGGAGTTGAAAAGTTTGGTAAAATTGATGTTTTAGTAAATAATGCTGGTTATGGTGCTTATGGGCCATTAGAAGCATTCTCTAAAGAAAAAATTGAAAGACAATTTAATACCAATGTAATAGGCTTAATGGATGTTACAAGAGCTATACTTCCACACTTTCGTAAAAACAAAGATGGCGTAATAATTAATATATCATCAATGGGCGGCAAGATGACTTTCCCATTAGGTTCTCTTTATCATGGAACCAAATTCGCTGTTGAAGGTATTTCCGAATCCTTAAAATACGAAGTAGAACAATTTGGAGGCAGAGTAAAAATAATTGAACCAGGAGCAATTGCAACAGATTTTGCCGGAAGATCATTCGATTTTCAACATGATGAAAATTTAAAGGAATATCAAAATATAGTTAGTAAAATAACAACGGTTTTACCTCAAATGATTAAAAATGCTTCTCCTGTTAGTGTAGTTTCTAAAGTAATTTTTGAAGCTGCAACAGATGGTAAAAATAAATTAAGATACATGGCAGGTAAAGATGCAAAAATGTACAATTTATTTCATAAGTTATTTGGATATGGTTTTATAGAAAAAGCTAATAAAAAGTTCTTCAAATTATAAGATATGAGCTCGATAGAAAAATATTTTAATGGAGAAAAAGCTGAGAGCTATGTTTTTATAGTTATAGGTTTGGTCGCATTATTGATTGCTTTTTATTTTGTTTTTACCCTAAAGACTTCTTTTTGGCGTGGAGTTGCAATTCCTTTTATATTAGTAGCAATGCTAGAATTTATTATAGGTTATACAATAGTAAAAAGAAGTCCAAAAGATATTTACAGAGTTGAAAGTTTTATTAAAGTGCAACCAAGTAAAATTACATTGGATGAAATACCAAGAATGAAAAAAGTCATGAAGAACTTTGTAATTTTTAGGTATGTTGAAATTTGTCTTATTTTATTAGGAATTATATTAATGTATAGTTCTTTAAATGATACATTATGGAGAGGTATAGGACTAGGTTTGTTTATGCAGGCTAGTATTGTTTTAAGTCTTGATTTTTTTGCAGAGAGACGTGGGCATATTTATTTAGAATATTTGAAAGAATTTGTTGAGAAAATATGAAAGAGCTAATACATCTTCAAACAATCACTGACTTGCATAGGCTGTTTAACTTAGGTATCAGTTACAATCCTTTGGTAACTGTTTTAGATTTCAGCAAAGTAACAGAACAAGTAGAGCAGAATTCTAAAATCACGACTGATTTCTATTCTATTATGTTTAAGAATTATTGTAAAAACAATATTAAATATGGAAGAAAAGAAATAGATTTTCAAGACGGAAACCTCATTTGTATTTCACCCAACCAAACCATTGAAATAGATAGTGAAATAGTAGAAAGAGAAGATAAAATGGGTTGGGGTTTATTTTTTCATCCCGATTTAATACGCTCAACCACTTTAAATGAAAAAATAAGGAGTTATAGTTTTTTCAATTACGAAGCTTCAGAAGCACTTCATCTTTCAGATAAGGAAAAAAATATTCTTTTTGAATGTATTCAAAAAATCGAAATAGAACTTCAAGAGAATATCGACATACACAGTTTGCAAATTATCGTTTCAACTATTGAATTATTGCTTAGTTATTGCCAACGCTTTTATGGTAGACAAATGATAACAAGAAGTCAGACTAACAAATCAATCGTTTCACAAATAGAAAACATTTTAACCCAATATTTTTCTGATATCAAGATAAACGAACAAGGCTTACCAACCGTAAAGTATTTAGCTGATAAAGTTCATTTATCGCCAAGCTATTTAAGTGATTTATTGAAAAAGGAAACTGGTAAAAATACACAGGAACACATCCATTTTTATCTAATTGAAGAAGCAAAGAATTTACTTATAAATACAGAGAAGAACATTAATGAAATTGCTTATAATTTAGGTTTCGAATATCCACAATATTTTAATAAATTATTTAAGAAAAAGATTGGAAAAACACCAAAAGAATATAGAAACTTGAACTAAAAAAGCCTAATGCTAACAGCGATATTGCATCAGGCGGGTTGAACTGCTTCGTTTGACGCTTTTTGTATATGTGTTAGTTCGGTTATTTGTGTCGAATTTATTGTTAATAAGCCCGCCGAAAGCAAGCCGCAAAACGATATTTCTTTATAAAACAGTTCAAATATTAGACTTTTGTTAATTTTGTCTAACGTCTAAAATCTAGTTTCTAGATTCTATAAATAATATAAAATGAAATATCTAATTGTTGGTTTAGGAAATCCTGGTGAGAAATACGAAGAAACAAGACACAATATAGGTTTTAAAGTATTAGATATTTTTGTTCGTCAACAGAATGGAAAATTCTCGAGCGATAAATTAGCAGATGTTGCAGAAGTAAAATTCAAAGGAAGAACCATTATTTGTGTGAAGCCTATAACTTTTATGAATTTATCTGGAAAGGCAGTTAATTATTGGATGCAAGCAGAAAAAATTCCTTTAGAAAATTTATTAGTCGTTACGGATGATATTGCTCTGCCTTTTGGGAAATTAAGAATGAAAGGTA
>CALPVI020000281.1 GCA_943326975.2 Actinomyces viscosus
ACATCCTTCTTTAATTTCAAACATAGCTAAAGAGTCTGAGAAATTATAATTTGATTCTGGTATTAGAGATTTTGTTATGTTAAATAGTTTATTGTTAATTGTGCCATCTTTTACTTTTAGAGTGAACTCCAAACAACTTTTATTTTGATATGCATCATACACATAATATTTAACGTATATAGAGTCTTTAGGATTAATTGAATAGACTCCTGTTTTATTTTTTGAATAAATTTCGAGTGTATTAGTAGTATTTCTGAATGATTTTTGAAATTTTCTTTTAGATAATTTATATTCTTCAATATCTTCATGGGTATTTATGAATTTTGATGCATCAAAAGAAATAGCATTTTTTTCTGATTTGAATATAGTATCATTATTAATTAGTAAAAGATTACCTAAATAACTGAATTCATGTGAGTATCCATTTATGTGATCTTCAGCATCAATACTAAAACCAATTCCTCCTTTTAAATTGCAAAAATCAGCATTTAAGTCAACATGATTTTTAGGAATGCTAAATGTGTTTTGGTGTTTTAATACGTTAATAATTTTTGATTTTCCAGGCCATCTATAAGCTTCGTTTGTAAGAGAGTATATTTTGACTGCTTTAATTGTGGGAGGTAAAGTGTCATATATTTCAAAACCATTTATCAATGGATTTAAAGCTATTTCTGATTTAGTATCTCTTAATTCAAAATGTAAATGTGGACCACTAGAATTACCTGTATTTCCACTTAGCGCAATTATTTCTCCTTTTTTTATAGGTAATAAATTTGAGTCGGGTTTGATTTCAATTTCATAATTTTGTTCTGAATATTGCGTACTATTTATTATTGAATCTATTCTTCCTATGAAACTACTGCAATGTGCATAAACACTTGTAATTCCATTTGGATGATTAATATAGATAACTTTACCATATCCTACAGATGAAATTTTAATTCTGGATACATAACCATCTTCTATCGAACATATAGGTATCCCAATTCTTCCATTTGTTTTGTAGTCAATACCCATATGAAAATGGTTTGGCCTCAGCTCACCGAAATTTGCCGAAAGCGATAGTGGTATTGCAAGAGGAGAGTGATACTTTGAATTACCATCATTTTGACCCCAAGAATGGACATTAATCAATACGCAAAATAAAAATAGTAATCGAATCATAGTTCATCAAAAATACGATTTTTGAAAAAAATAGTTAAAGATTTCAAGAAAAATGTTGATAATACAAAGGACTATACTATTTTTGTAAAAAGTCGAATTAAAATGACCGAGAAGATTCAGTTAATATTAGAAGATATCAGGTTGAAATGTAAGGATTTGCATTTGCAACTTGAATTGGAACGTTCTAAGAATTTAGAATTAAAAACTGAGCTGGACGCAAGTAAATTTAAAATTTCTGAATTAAATCAGAAAAATGAGGAGTATATTCAGACGAATATGAAACTTGTATCGGAATTGGAATCGACAATTAAGCAAGGAATCGAAGTGCATGTGTCTGGTGAAAGTAACAGAAATGCTCAAATCGACGAATTGGTGAGGGAAATAGAACACTGTATAACTCAGTTAAATAAATAACAATGGGAAAGTTATCCTTAAAAGTTGTAGTTGCCGGAAGAACATATCCTTTGACTTTAAATGAAGGCGAAGAAATTAAAGTTCAAAAGGCAGCAGATGACATTAATAAAGCAATAAAAACGCTACAGGATAATTATGCAGTTAAAGATATGCAAGATTTATTAGCAATGACTGCTTTGCAATTAGCATCAAAAAATGTTGTTGTAGAAAAAGTTGTTCAACCTGCTGATTATTCAGCAATAGAGGCTAAACTTGAAGATTTAAATAAAGAATTGGATAGTTTAAAATAGATTATTGAAACATATTATTTCCCCACTTCTTCATGTCATTTCGATGTGCAGGGTGGGTTTTTTTATTTAATTAATTATTGAAAACAAAATGGTAATTATTGTAGGATTATTAATTGGATTAATTGTTGGTGGAGGTGTAGCATTTTTTATTCAAAATGTGATACTGAAAAACAAAAAGCAACAAATAATTCATGAAGCGGAATTAGAAGGTGAAACAATTAAAAAAGACAAAATTCTTCAAGCAAAAGAAAAATTCTTAAAGTTAAAGGAAGAGCATGAAGAGTCAATTAAAGAGAAAGAAAGAAGATTTCAATCTTTAGAAGATAAGGTGAAAAATAAAGAAAAATCACTTTCTCAAAAAATTGAAGAACTAAGTAGAAAAGAAAAAGAAACTGAAAAAGTTCAGTCTGATTTAGATGGTAAGTTGCAAGCATTAGATTTGAAACACCATGAATTAGAAAAAATGCAACAAAAACGCGTTTTAGAATTGTCTAAAATTAGTGGAATGTCTGAAGATGAGGCAAAAGAGCATTTAATGGAGGCTTTAAAAGATGAGGCTAGAACGAATGCAATGATTCATATAAAAGAAATTACTGAAGAAGCTAAATTAAATGCAAACTTAGAAGCGAAAAAGATTGTAGTTCAGGCGATTCAACGTGTTGCAACTGAACAGGCAGTTGAAAATGCAGTATCTGTTTTCAATATTGAATCTGACGAAGTTAAAGGAAGAATTATTGGTCGTGAAGGTAGAAATATTCGTGCTTTAGAAGCTGCTACTGGAGTTGAAATTATTGTTGATGATACTCCTGAAGCTATTATGTTATCTTGTTTTGATCCAGTAAGAAGAGAATTAGCAAGATTGGCATTACATCAATTAGTTTCAGATGGACGTATTCATCCTGCAAGAATTGAGGAAATAGTAGCTAAAACTAAGAGACAATTAGATGAAGAAATTGCAGAAACTGGTAGAAGAACTTGTATCGATTTAGGGATTCATGGTTTACATCCAGAATTGACAAGAATGGTAGGACGTATGAAATACCGTTCTTCTTACGGACAAAATCTATTACAACATTCAAGAGAGGTGGCTAATTTGTGTGCTATTATGGCTGCTGAATTAGGTTTAAATGTAAAGTTGGCCAAAAGAGCAGGTTTGCTTCACGATATAGGTAAGGTGCCTGATGAAGATCCAGAATTACCTCATGCTATTTTAGGTATGAAAATGGCTGAGAAATATGGCGAAAAACCTGAGATTTGTAATGCAATTGGAGCTCACCATGATGAAATTGAAATGACAACATTGATTTCTCCAATTGTTCAAGTATGTGATGCTATATCAGGAGCAAGACCAGGAGCAAGACGAGAGGTTGTTGAAGCATACATTAAACGTCTGAAAGAATTAGAAGCGTTAGCTTTATCTTACGAGGGTGTGTCAAGTGCTTTTGCTATTCAAGCGGGAAGAGAATTGAGAATTATGGTTGAAAGTGATAAAATTTCAGATTTAAAAGCGGATGAATTATCGTTCACAATTTCTCAAAGAATTCAAACTGAAATGACTTATCCAGGTCAAGTAAATGTTACTTTGATTAGAGAAAAACGTTCAATTAATTATGCGAAATAAGGTTTTACCTTTTTCAACTAATGATATTTAAATTAAAAAAATCTGAGCTAGTCAGGAATGTTGTGGTACTCATGACAGGAACTGTACTAGCTCAATTTTTTTCT
>CALPVI020000282.1 GCA_943326975.2 Actinomyces viscosus
AATCCCCAACATACTAGAGAGTTGTTTACAGACATACAAACTGATGCAGAAGCATCAACTTTAGATATTTCTTCCATTGCAAGTACGTATGAAATAGTATCCATACCGCTACCTCCATATTCAGGACTAACCATCATACCCATAAATCCTAGTTCACCTAGTTGTTTGATTTCTTCAGCAGGAAAACGTTGATTGTTATCTCTATCGATAACTCCTGGTTTTAATACATTTTGAGCGAAATCTCTTGCTGCTTCTTTTACAGCTAATTGCTCTTCTGTTAAATCGAAATTCATGTTTGTTATAGTTTAATATATAAACAATTATTGGATTCAAATTTAATGATTTAAATTAAATTTTCATACATTTAGGATTATGATTGAATATAAAATAATTGGTCTTATGTCTGGTACATCTTTGGATGGATTAGATATTGCTTATGTAAAGTATAGTAAAGGTTTTGATAATCAATGGAATTTTGAATTTATAAATGCAAGCACATTTAGTTTTCCCATAGGATTAGAAAAGGAAATTAGACGTGCTACTCAAATGAGCGTCACAGAGATATTACAATTAGATAAAAAAATAGGAAAAACATATGCGCTTTTTGTAAATCAATTTTTGAAAGAAAATAATATCGAAAAACAAGAAGTTGATGTTATTGCTTCTCATGGCCAAACGATTTTTCATCAGCCTAAAAATGGGTTTACTTATCAGATAGGTTGCGGAACTACAATTGCATTTTTAACAGGAATAAATGTAATTAATGATTTTCGAACAAAAGATGTTGTAGCAGGTGGTCAAGGAGCTCCATTAGTTCCGATTGGAGATTATAAATTATTTCGATCATATGCAGATTCATTTTTAAATATTGGTGGCTTTGCGAATGTAAGCTTTGAAAAAGAGGAAACAATTTATGCTTTCGATATTTGTCCAGGAAATTTGCCTTTGAATAAATTAATCAATTTAAAAGGGTTGTCATTTGATAGAGATGGTTTGGTTGCTAAGCAAGGAGAAATTAATTTTTATTTATTGGAAATTTTGAATAATTTATCTTATTATTCTCAAGATTATCCAAAATCACTTGGAACAGAATGGTTGGAGAATGAATTTTATCCTTTAATTAAATTCGATAATTCCATAGAAGATAATTTAAGAACGATACTTGAACATGAAGCTATTCAAATTTCAAATGTGTTAAACAAAGAAAATTTAAAATCGGTTTTAATTACAGGTGGAGGTGTTAAAAATTTATTTTTGATTGAACGAATTAAAAAATATTATCAAGGTGAAGTTGTCATTCCATCTGAGTCAATTGTTGATTTTAAAGAAGCAATAATATTCGGATTTTTAGGTGCATTATATCTAGCAAATGAAGAAAACACAATTTCTTCTGTTACAGGGGCTGAAAAAAATGTATCAGGAGGAGTACTTCATAAACCTTAAACCATTTAGTAAAACGTTTTATACAATTCTTTTAATAATCATTAAAAAAAACCTTGATTTCTGACGATTTCTTTTGTTACATTTGTCGTAAAACAAATTGTAAAAAACTGAAAAATGAAAGATTTACTTCATAAATTTGAAACTAAGAGACCTGAAATCGTATTTGAATGGAAAGATGCCGAAACAGATGCAGAAGGTTGGGTTGTAATAAATTCACTTAGAGGTGGTGCTGCTGGTGGTGGAACTAGAATGCGTGCAGGATTAGATAAACGTGAAGTTGAATCTTTAGCAAAAACAATGGAGGTTAAGTTTACGGTAGCTGGACCTGCAATTGGTGGTGCTAAATCAGGTATTAATTTTGATCCAAAAGACCCACGTAAGGAAGGTGTTTTGAGAAGATGGTATGCTGCAGTAACCCCTTTGTTAAAACATTACTACGGAACAGGTGGTGATTTAAATGTGGATGAAATTCATGAAGTAATCCCTATGACAGAAGATTGTGGTGTTTGGCATCCACAAGAAGGTGTTTTTAATGGGCATTTTCAACCAAGAGAAGCTCAAAAAATTAATAGAATTGGTCAGTTGAGAAATGGGGTATTGAAAGTGATTGAAGATAATCAGTTTTCTCCAAATGTTGATAGAAAATATGTTGTAGCAGACATGATTACTGGATATGGAGTTGCTCAATCGATTAAACATTATTATTCAATTTGGGGAGGTTCTTTAGAAGGAAAAAAAGTAATTGTTCAAGGTTGGGGTAATGTTGGTTCTGCTGGTGCATATTATTTGTCTCAACAAGGTGCTAAAATTGTAGGTATAATTGATAGAGTAGGAGGTTTAATTAATGAAGATGGTTTTACTTTCGAAGAAATTAGAGATTTATTTTTAAATAAAAATGGAAATGAATTAGTTCATCCTAATTTATTGACTTATGATGAAGTCAATGCTAAAATTTGGGATATTCATTCAGATGTTTTTATTCCTTGTGCAGGTTCAAGAATGATTACGAAAGATCAATTGGAGAGAATGGTTAAATCAGGTGTTCAAGTTATTTCTTCAGGTGCTAATGTACCTTTTGCTGATCCTGAAATTTTCTTTGGACCAATCGCAGATCACGCTGACAATACAATTTCTATAATTCCTGATTTTATTTCAAATTGTGGAATGGCGAGAGTTTTTGCTTATTTGATGAGTAACGATTTAAAAGAATTAACGGATAAAGGTATTTTCGAAGATACAAGTAATACAATTTTCAAAGCTTTGGAGAATGCTCATGCTAAAAACCCTGCTAGCACAGGAATTGCGAAAGCTGCTTTTGAAATTGCTTTGAATCAATTAGTGTAATTCACTTAATAGATTTTAAATCTTAAATTAATATTTAAAGCCTTATTAATGCAAGTCATTAATAAGGCTTTTATTTTTTAAAGTTTTAAGTAACATATTGTTGAAAATTACGTTCTATAAAATTGTGGTAACATTGCTTATCTAAGAGTTCTTCTGATTAAGTTTGTTGTTTTATTGATTTTAATTGGGCTTTTTATAGTTCAGTCTAATATCTAAAAGGTTATTAATGAATGTTATTTTAGACATATGAGTACTGTTAGTTTACATGAGGGAGGAGAGAAAGAGAAAAGAATGGGCTTAATTGTTTCATCAGCGACTTTAGGTTTAATTTTCTTGATGTTATTTGTAACTACCATACCTAAAAGAGATCCTCCTGTAAGTGAAATGCCTGTTTATCCAGAAGTAGAATTAGGAATGATTCCGCTTGAAGAAATGAAATTAGATGAGTCTGCAGGTGGTGGAGGTGGAGGTGGTACTCCAACAAATGATCAAGTTGACCCTACACCAAGACCTCAAACTGCGAATGTTTTAACATCAAGTATTTCTTCTTCTGATGTAAAAGTGAGTTCAGGTAATTCAAATAAAACTACCTCACAAAATACAACGAATACAGCAACATCTACTCAAGCATCAACAAATTATTTTGGTGATGGTGGTTCAGGCACAGGAAAGGGTGGAGGTAAAGGTTCTGGTTTTGGAACTGATAATGGACCAGGTGAAGGCCCTGGTTCGGGAGTTGGTTCAGGCGGTGGTGAAGGTGATGGAGGGAAAGGTAGGGTTCGTTATGGTAATCCA
>CALPVI020000283.1 GCA_943326975.2 Actinomyces viscosus
AGTAAAAAAGATTATACTAAATTCTTAGTTCATATAGATGATTTTAAAGATGAATTAGTGTTCTATAAAAGTAATAAATCTGAAAGATGGTGGATGGAGGTTCCTTATCCTCCTCAAGATTCTTCAAAATATGAACGTCACCATTTAGTCCCTTGTGACTTTAATGATTATGAAATGGCTATGAAGAATGAAATCCCTAATCTATGGTGGAAAACGTATCAGAAATTAGGGTGAGTTGAGCAATCTATTCATTTTTAATCTGTTATTCAGTATTTTAGGTTGTGGAGGTTTATTTTTTTTTATCTTTTTAGACTAAGATGAATAAATTGTAAATAATATTAACTATTTTAGTCGCCAATTGTATAAATTTATTTGAATTTATACAATATAAATAATTGTTAAAACGACTGAATGAAGAATTTTCGTATATTATTTTTGTTGATATCCTTGTTTGTAGGAGCAACCTCTGTATACGCTCAGCAAGATAAACTCCTTACCCATTTTATTTTTGATAAAATGAGTTTAAATCCTGGAGCTACTGGAGTTGAAATTGATGGGGTTTGCGGTACAAGTGTATACAGAAATCAGTGGGATAAAGTTGTAGGTGCACCTAATTCAACAATTTTTAATGTTGAAGCGAATATGAAGAGATTTTATCCAGGCGGATTAGGAGTTTCTTTTTTCTACGATGCAATTGGTTTTAATAGACAAAATAGCTTATTGTTAAACTATGCATATCAATTAGTTAATGAGAATGGAAATAAATTAAGTGCTGGTTTAGGTTTGGGGATTTTGAATTTTGGTATGACGCCTACTTGGGTACCACCAACTACTTCACTTGATAATTCTTTGCCAACAGGTTTCTCAGGTACAGGATTAGATTTAAATTTAGGCGTCTATTATAAAAGTAATTTAGGTTTTTATGCAGGAATTTCTGCTACACATTTAAATGCTTTACAGTTGAAAAATAAATTGAGTTCTACTGCTCAAGCTTACCAAGTTGATAGACATTATTATTTAATGGGAGGTTACAAAAGAGCGATAGGGGCAAATGCAGTAGATGTACAAATGTTAGTTAGATCTGTACTTTACAAAACTTCAATTGATTTGAATGCTAGATTTTTATACAGGGATTTTGGTTATGTAGGTTTAACTTATAGAACTTCGGATGCCATTTCAATAATGTTAGGGTATAATGTTTCAAGATCATTGAGTGTGGGTTATTCATATGATGTAACATTAAATAAATTGTCTGGCATTTCTAGAGGGTCTCATGAAATTTTGTTGAAATATTGTAGACCGATACCTGTACCTCCGGTAACAATATCTAGACACCCAAGATGGTTGTAAAAAAAAAATAATTAAAAACATGTAACCAAATTTATATTGTTTGCGTTATAATAATAGAATAAAAAGGCTTTCTGTAGAAGGTTGTTGATTCAGAAAAGAAAATATATAAAGTAATTAGGATGAGAAGACTTTTGTTATTTGGTTTAGTAAGTGTTGTTTTAGCATCTTGTATGACAAGATCAGGGCACTTAACTGGAACGTTGGGCAGACCGATTTATATACCCGAAATCCCTATGGGAATGGTGTATATACCATCAGGTGCTTACAACGCAGGGGAGAATGATCAGGATGTACCATTCCTTCATCAAACACGTTCAAAAACTGTTTCTGTTCAAGCATTCTACATGGATCAAACAGAAATCTCTAACAATGAATACCGTCAATTTGTTGATTGGGTAAGAGATTCTATTGCAAGAGAAAAAATCTATGAAAAATCTGAAGATGATGCTGCTGCTGAAAAATACATTAACTATAGTGATATGTATTTTGATGAAGGTTCGTTAGAATTTGTAGAGTACGATCCTTCAGATAGAGCATTAAACAGAACTTTGTTTAGTCTTAATTGGGATAGACAACTAGATTATAGTGATGTTGATCTAATTCCTTTATTGGCGGATATGTATTATCCTCAACCTGAAAGATTTTACAAAAGAAGAACTATTGATACTAGAAAATTAATGTTTAAGTATTATTGGATTGATTATGTTGAAGCTGCTAAAAGAGGTAGAATTAATATCACTCCAAATGGTTATGATAATCAAGGAAATAAATTGGTTACAGAGCATAGAACTTTAGAAAACCCTCCTCATCCATTTACAGGAGAGCCTCAAGGTTTAGATAAAGACTTAGGGTTCTTTAATAAAAAAGGTCAAAATAATGCAATTCGTGGTCACGAAAATCGTCAACGTTTTATCATAGATGAAATTATCAATGTTTATCCAGATACTTTATGTTGGGTAAGAGATTTTACATATTCATTTCATGATCCAATGACTCAAATGTATTTTTGGCATCCAGCATATGATTCTTATCCTGTAGTTGGTGTAACATGGGTTCAGGCAAAAGCTTTTTCAGTTTGGAGAACTCAATTACTGAATAACTGGTTAACGAGTATGGGAGATCTTTTTGTAAATGATTTTAGATTACCTACAGAAAATGAATGGGAAAGGGCATCAAGAGGTGATTTAGCATTGTCTCCATATCCATGGGGAGGTCCTTATATTAGAAATGAGTCAGGATGTTTCTTAGGAAACTTTAAACCTATGAGAGGTAGATATTTTGAAGATGGTGGTTTCCATACAGTTAAGGTATATTCTTACAATCCTAATAATTGGGGATTATATTGTATGGCTGGTAACGTTGCTGAATGGTGTGAAACAGCATATGATGAATCTATGAATGAGTTCTCTCATGATTTGAATGCTGAGTACAGATATAATGCAATGGACTGGGATCCACCTTCAATGAAACGAAAAGTATTAAGAGGCGGTTCTTGGAAAGATATAGGGTATTATTTGCAAAATGCTACTAGATCTTATGAGTATCAAGATACTGCAAAATCTTATATTGGTTACAGAAATGTGATGACTCACCTTGGACGTGGAGGAAAAGACTTTACGAAAGAAGGTAATGAAGAGGTTCAAAGCGATATTCAACTTCGCTAAACATAAACAAACAAACTATTAAATTTAAAATCAAAAAGCTATGAGTTCAAGTGGTGGCGGTTTTTTCGCAAGTAAGAAGTTTAAGAATGTAATGAAATTCGTCTACGGATGGGGTGGAGCGATTGTAATTATTGGAGCGATGTTTAAGATTCAGCACTGGCCAGGGGCTTCAATCATGTTGATTGGTGGTCTTGGTATTGAGGCTGTTATTTTTATCTTGTCTGCTTTTGAACCATTACATTTAGAAACAGATTGGACATTAGTATATCCTGAATTAGCTTTGGGTGATTCTGATGAATTATATCATGAGGAAGAAGGTCATGAGGAAGGTCATGAAGATGCTCACGCTGTTTCTCACAAATCTAAAAAGGAAGTTGCTCCAGTATATGTTACTTCAGGTGTAACGCATGAATTAGATAAAATGTTAGGTGAGGCAAATATTGATGTAGCTTTATTAACTCGTTTAGGCGATGGAATGAGAGCTTTAGGTGATAATGCTTTACAATTACAAGAAATTACAACTGCTGCAAATGCTACAGA
>CALPVI020000284.1 GCA_943326975.2 Actinomyces viscosus
ATACTGCAACTCCAGCTTGACCTAATTGATATACATCATTAAAGTTAAAGTATGCTGATCCATTAGGCGTTGTGTATGCAGTATCGTGAATAGTAACAGAAGATTGATGACCTGTAGATGAAACAGCATACAAAACAACTTTAGCATTGTCAACAGGTTTATCAGGGGCAAATACACTTGTCTTTACATTTATTAGAACGATTGTATCTTTTTTCTTTCTACATCCTACAAAAAGAGCTAAAGTCATCACTCCAACTAAAACAAAAGATAATTTAGAATATTTTTTCATTTTAATAATTTTAATATTAATTAGGGAAATAAAGCGTTTCTACAGCAGTTATATGTGCTCTACATCTCACTCTTCCATTCCCTTCCTTGCTTGCATTTTTAAATATAATATCAAAGTAACCTACAGGATTTTCTTTCTCACCAGCCATATCAAAATAAGGTTGCATGTCAAAAGTTGCAAAACCAGATGAATTTGTAAAAGCAGTATCTACATATGATTTTGTAGGTGGATTTGAATTTATATCTCCTATAATTACTACTTGCGCATCAGGTACTAACTCATTACTACTTGTACGAACATATATTTTCAAAGCAGAAGCATCCTTGTTTTTACAAGAACCAATTGTTAATACCGTTAGCAACACAGCAATAGCAAAAAAAGTAAGCTTAACTGTTTTTTTCATATTTTATGAGTATAAAACAAGAATACCAAAGATAGTTTAATTTTTTTATATTTCTATATTTAATATTCTCTTCATTAATTTATTACCTTCGTACGTTAAAATGTATTCTTAGTTTCGTTTTATTTAAAAATAAATATTTTATCTAATTATTTGTAAGTAAGACGAGTAAAAATACAAATGGTTGTTTTGAAGAAATTACAAGATGAAAAATAATATTGAATTATTAAGAGAAGAGATTAAAAATTTCAAAATTGATGATAAAATCTCTCTTGAAAAATATAGAATTCAGTTTTTAGGAACTAAAAGTGTCATTAAAGATTTATTTAATGATTTAAAATCAGTTCCAAATGAAGAGAAACGTGAAGTTGGTCAATTATTAAATGGTTTACGTGGATTTGCAGAAGATATTTTTGCTGCTGCTAAAGAAAAAATAGAGGCAGTAGGTGATGAAGATAGCGCTTTAGATTTATCTAGACCTGCTGATGATTTAACTGTTGGTTCTCGTCATCCATTGATGTTAGTAAGAAGTGAAATAATAGAAATATTTAGTCGAATTGGATATACTGTTTCGGAAGGTCCAGAAATTGAAGATGATTGGCATAATTTCTCTGCATTGAATTTTGCTCCAGAACATCCTGCTAGAGATATGCAAGATACTTTTTTCATTGAGAAAGGTGAAAATGAAATGGCTTTGCGAACGCACACGTCTTCTGTTCAAGTAAGGGTGATGGAAAATAGCACTCCTCCAATTCGAACAATTTCTCCTGGTAGAGTATATAGAAATGAAGCAATATCCGCAAGAGCACATTGTTTCTTTCACCAAGTAGAAGGTTTGTACATTGATAAGAATGTATCTTTTGCAGATTTAAAGCAAACTTTGTTGTATTTCGCTAAAGAATTATTTGGTGAAAAAGCACAAATCAGAATGCGCCCATCCTATTTTCCTTTTACTGAACCAAGTGCTGAAGTTGACGTTTCTTGTTCAATTTGTAATTCGAAAGGATGTAATGTTTGTAAGTATACGGGTTGGTTAGAGATATTAGGATGTGGAATGGTTGACCCTGCTGTTTTAGAAGCTTCTGGAATTGATTCTAAAGTTTATTCAGGTTTTGCATTTGGAATGGGTGTTGAGCGTATAACACAATTAAAATACAAGGTAAATGATTTACGGTTGTATTCTGAGAATGATGTTCGATTTTTAAAACAATTTACAGCAGGTATATAATGGGTTTATTCAGTTCTTCATCTACTTCTTTCCCATGGAAAGAGTTGATTTCAATTCAGCAATTAAATGAAATTATTGCCTCATCTAACGATGTTCCAGTTTTGATTTTCAAACATAGTACTCGTTGTAGTATTTCTTCAATGGTGAAAAGTCAGTTTGAAAGAAAATGGAATGTTTCTGATACTGATTGTGAAGTTTACTACCTCGATTTAATTGCACACAGAGATGTATCGAATGAAATAGAGACTTTGACAAAAGTAACTCATCAATCACCTCAAGCTATTGTATTGAAAAATGGTTTAGCTGTTTATCATGATTCTCATAATGGAATTGATGCAGCTGCTATTGCCATGATTTTAAATAAAAATTAATCTTGCTTTAAAAAGCATTAGCATATGAAAAAGTATATAATTATAAGTTTATTGGTCTTACTGATTGGAGCAATGGTTGTTGGACCATTGTTTAATGGTAATTCTTCAAATGAAAGTTCTATACCTGCAACATTTGATTTCAAAGATAATTTAGCAACTGTATGGAACAGAGAGGTTAAATTGAAAATTAATGTTAACAATGAAGACATTGACAAGTTAGAATTGATTTATAATGATACTGTTTTTCAAACTTGGAAGCATCCTTCTGAGGAAATTTCTTATAATTTTAATGCGAGTTATTTCGGTTTAGGAGCAAGGTCATTGATTTTACAATCCACTTTGAAAGATGGAAGTACGTATTCAGATAATCGAATTGTACGTGTTTTATCTGATGTAAAACCAGCATTTTGGTCTGCTGAGATTTTAAAATCATATCCTCATGATGTTAAACATTTTACGCAGGGATATGAATTTGATGGTTCTATTTTAATTGAAAGTACAGGACAAAGAGGAGAAAGTATGGTTGCGAAAGTAGATCTTAATTCTTCAAAAGTTTTAAATTCTATTGGTTTAGATGCTACCTATTTTGGTGAGGGTATAACGATTATCAATAACAAAATTTTTCAGTTGACTTGGCAAGAGCAAAAATGTTTTGTGTATGATAAAAACTCTTTACAACTTTTAAAAGATATCCCTTATACTGGTGAAGGTTGGGGTTTATGTAACGATGGAAAGTCAATCATTATGTCTGATGGTAGTGAACGAATTTCTTTTAGAAATCCATCTTCTTTTGCTATTGAACGTGTAATTGAAGTCTATGATAATGCAGGACCGATTACAAATTTAAATGAATTAGAATACGTGAACGGCAAAATCTATGCTAATGTATGGATGACAGATAAAGCAGTTGTTATAAATCCTTTAAATGGTAAAGTTGAAGCAATTATTGATGGTGCAAAACTAGTATCAGAAGGAAAAGGACTTGAAGGGGATGTAATGAATGGAATTGCTTACAATAAACTAACTAAAAAATTATATTTTACTGGTAAGAAATGGAATAAAGTTTTTGAAGTGAAATTAACACAACCAGGTGTTTAGTTTAATTCAGAAAGTAATATCCAATTAAAAGATACCTAAGGAATTTACCAGCTATCATTAATAGTGTTGTAGGAACTAATTTTACCCTAAAAAATCCCAATCCAATAATCAATGGATCACCTATGATTGGAAGCCAAGAAAAAAATGCTA
>CALPVI020000285.1 GCA_943326975.2 Actinomyces viscosus
GGGGAAACTGAGGAAGATTTTGAAGAAATGTATCAATTTGTTGAGAAAATGAGATTCGATCGATTAGGAATCTTTACTTATTCTCATGAAGATAATACACATGCTTTTAATTTTGAAGATGATGTACCGGATAATGTGAAACGTGAACGTGCGGATAAAATAATGGAACTGCAATCTGGTATAAGTTACGAATTAAATCAGTTAAAAGTTGGTCAACAATTTAAAGTATTATTTGATAGAGCAGAAGGTGAATATTTTATTGGAAGAACTGAATTTGATTCTCCTGAAGTTGATAATGAAGTATTAGTGAAAAAAACAGATGGATATGTACGCATTGGTGATTTTGCAACTATAGAGATTACAAGTGCAGATCATTATGATTTATATGGGAAATTAGTTTAAGAATATTTTATTAATATATATAGTAATAACCCGAAGTATTTAAGCTTCGGGTTTTTTATTACTTCATGTTTCGTGGGTGAAAAGAAACGATTGCTTCTTTCAAAAATCGTTGATCTAAATGTGTATAAATTTCAGTCGTAGTTATTGATTCATGCCCCAGCATTTCTTGAATTGCTCGAAGATTTGCTCCTCCTTCAATTAAATGTGTTGCAAATGAATGTCGAAATGTATGAGGGGAAATATTTTTTGTTAAACCAATAGTGTTTGCTAAGTCTTTAATTATCGTGAATATCATTATTCGTGTTAATTGATCTCCTCTACGATTTAAAAACACGATGTTTTCAGCACCAGGTTTAATAACTTGATGTTTTCTAACTAAATCACAATAGATGGTTATTTCATGTTCAACAGAATCGCTTACAGGCACTAATCGTTCTTTGTTTCCTTTTCCAATTACACGAATAAATCCTTCTTGAAAAAATAAATCAGAGAATCTCAAATTGATTAATTCACTTACACGTAAACCACAACTGTACAACGTTTCTAAAATTGCTTTATTACGATGACTTTCTTTTTTACTCATGTCAATTGCACCAATCAGTTGATCTATTTCTTCAATAGTTAAAACTTCGGGTAGTTTTTTCCCCAGACTGGGCATTTCCAAAAGTTCACTTGGGTCATTTACAATAACATCTTCCAATAATAAAAAACCGAAAAATTGTTTTGTACCACTTATGATTCGAGCTTGACTTCGCGCACTTAGACCTAATTCATAAAGTTCTTTTACAAAGTCTTTTAAATCAGAATAAGAAAGTTGATTAGGTTCAATTTTTTTACCTTCAGCAAAATCTTTTAATTTGCTCACATCGTTTTGATAAGCGAAGATTGAGTTTTCAGCTAAACCTTTTTCAATTTTCAAAAAAGAAATAAATTGTTTAATATAGCGTTCCCAAGTAGACATGAGTATGAAAATTTTAATTGTAAACGGACCTAATTTAAATTTATTAGGAACTCGTGAACCACAAATATATGGTAATCAAACATTCGAATCCTATTTTGAATTACTTAAATATAAATTCACGGCTGAATTAGAGTATTTTCAATCGAATATTGAAGGGGAATTAATAGATGTATTACAACAGTCTAAACATGATGGGATTGTATTTAATGCAGGAGGATACACACATACAAGTGTAGCATTAAGAGATTGTATACACGCTATTTCAACACCAGTAATTGAAGTACATATCTCCAATATTTCTAATAGAGAATCTTTTAGACATACCTCTTTTATTTCTCCAGTTGCCATTGGTTGTATATTCGGTTTTGGATTAAAAAGTTATGATTTGGCAATTCAGTATTTTGTTGATTTAAAGTAAATTAAATAGTTTCGTTTGAGGTTTGAAAACCTACATATTACTTCTTATTTTAAAATATGAAAATCCAAAAATTGTCAATTGTTATTCCTGTTTATAATGAGGAAAGTACGATTCAATTAATATTGGATAAGGTTGTTCAACTATCTCTATTAGAATCAATTAAAAAAGAAATTGTTGTGATAAATGATTGTTCTACAGATGGAACTCATCAACAAATTTTAGATTTTTTAGCTAATTATACTAAATTGAATTTAATTTACTTTAGTCAAACGATAAACAAAGGAAAAGGTGCTGCTTTGCATAAAGGATTTGAATTATCATCTGGAGATTATATAGTGATTCAGGATGCAGATTTAGAATTAAATCCAACAGATATAAATAATTTATTAGCAGCTGTAGAATATGGTGATGCTAATGTAGTGTATGGATCTAGGTTTTTAGAAAATAAGCATCAGAATGTAAATTTTATTTGGCACATTCTAGGAAATTCATTACTTACAAGATTGAGTAATTTATTTACGGGTTTAAAATTAACGGATATGATGACTTGTTATAAGTTATTTCCTAAATCAATTTTATCTAAAGTAGATTTAAAAGAACAAAGGTTTGGCTTTGAACCTGAAATAACGATTAAATTATCAAAAAATAAGGGGTTGAAAATAGTAGAAGTTCCTATTTTTTATTCTGCACGAACCAAGGAAGAAGGAAAAAAAATAAATTACAAAGACGGAATTAGAGTGATTTATTGTATATTAAAGTATACTTTATTCAATAAAATTGGCGGAAAATCAAATAAAAACAAAGAAAAATAGCTAAAATGTTGAAAACTTAGTTGAAAACCTAAAGGTGATTGGCAGTAAATGGAGTCTATTCTGTGTTATTTTTGCCTAACGATATTAAAATTACATTATGGCTATTTTAGGTTCATTATTAAAAAAGAAATTATCTGATGATCAAGTTGCAAATATTTTTGTTAATGCGTTGTTGGATGTGGTCGATAATGGCTTTAAAGAAGTAGCAGAATTAATTAATGAAGATGTTGCTTTTGTTAGATCTCCTGAAATTAATCCTAAACATACTGGAGAATTTGCCTTGATTATTATTGTAGGAAATTTATCTTACTTAGAAAGTACTTTCGAATCTGATCAAGCTGAAAGAGTAGAACAAATTATTTTTCAAAAATTAGGTAGAATGTATGATATGTCTGCTGACGAATTTCAACAGTTAGTAAGAGAATATCAAAGTTTCATTTCGAGAATTAACCACCCATCTAAAAATATGGTGTATGGTATGTCTAGAGCTGTTTTTGAAAAATACAAACTAAACGATTTTCAAGACGATTATTTTAGAAGAATGCAAGCACCAAACCCATTATTCTTAAAAAGAATGGATGAGGTATTAGCAAATTTCCTGTGGGATTGGGATGCTTTCTTCAAGAAATATAAAATTAACTAAAAGCTTATTTATTAAGTAGAAATATTGAACTCGTTAAGCTATTTAACGAGTTTTTTTTATTTTTTAAATTCAAATAAATTGTTTTTGTAAATTTACAACGTGAAATTTAAGTTTAATACGATAATATCATTTTTAGTCATAGCAGTAGTTGTATTTCAAGTATTGGCTAAATTTATTATTGTTGCTGATTATGTAGTAAACAAAGATTTCATTGCTAAAACACTTTGTGAGAATAAAAATAAGCCTAAACTTAAGTGTAATGGTAAGTGTCATTTAGCAAAGCAGTTGGATAAACAA